>DASQWY010000592.1:0-10848 GCA_035640005.1 Actinomycetes bacterium | reverse complement strand
CGGGTGGTGATCCTGGCGGTGGCGGCGCTGGCGACCGCCGCGGTGCTGGCCGCCGGCCGCGGGCTGCCGCTGGCCCTGATGATCTTCGGTGGGCTGGTGGTGCTGACCGACCTGCTGATCCGGCGCACCCGCTTCGGGCGGCACGTGCTGGCCGTCGGCGGCAACGCAGAGGCGGCCAGGCGGGCCGGGATCCAGGTCAACAACGTCCGGCTGGTGGTGTTCACGCTCGCGTCGACCCTGGCCGCGGCCGGCGGCATCCTGGCCGCCTCGCGGCTGTTCGCGGTCAACCAGTCCTCGGGGGCCAGCGACACGCTGCTGAACTCGATCGCCGCGGCCGTGATCGGCGGGACCAGCCTGTTCGGCGGGCGCGGCTCGGCCTACTCCGCGCTGCTCGGGGGCCTGGTGATCGGCTCGATCACCAACGGCATGAACCTGCTGGGGGTGTCGTCCGCGGTGCGCTTCCTGGTCACCGGGGCGGTGCTGCTGCTGGCCGCCACCGTCGACGCCCTCTCCCGCCGCGGCCGCCAGGCGGCCGGCCGGGCGTAGCGTCGCGGATGCCGGAGCTGGTCCTCGGCCCGCTGCTGCGCTACACCGCCGAGACCCAGGCGACCGTCTGGGTCGAGACCGACGCGCCGGCCGAGGTCGAGGTCCTCGGCCGGCGCGCGCACACCTTCCAGGTGCGCGGCCACCACTACGCGCTGGTGGCGGTCGAGGACCTGGAGCCGGGCAAGGCCCACGAGTACGGGGTGGCGCTGGACGGCGAGCGGGCGTGGCCGGAGCCGGGCGCGCCGCCCAGCCGCATCCGCACCCGCGGCCCGGGCGAGCCGCTGCGGATCGCGTTCGGCTCCTGCCGGGTCGCGCTGCCACACGAGCCGCCCTGGACGCTGCCGCCCGACCAGGACCGCCGCGGCCGCGGGGTCGACGCGCTGCACGCCCTGGCCGTGCGCCTGCGCGACGCCGGCGAGGCGAGCTGGCCGCGGCTGCTGTTGCTGCTCGGCGACCAGGTGTACGCCGACGACGCCTCCCCCGGGGTGCAGGAGAGCATCCGCGCTCGCCGCGACCCCGCCCAGCCGCCCGGCCTGGAGGTGGCCGACTTCGAGGAGTACGCCCGGCTGTACCAGGAGTCGTGGGGCGACCCGGCGGTCCGCTGGCTGCTGGCCAACGTGCCGACCGCGATGGTCATGGACGACCACGAGGTGCACGACGACTGGAACACCTCGGCGGCGTGGGTGGCGGCCATGCGGGCGCAGCCGTGGTGGCCGGAGCGGATCGCCGGCGCGCTGGTCAGCTACTGGCTGTACCAGCACCTCGGCAACCTGTCCCCGGACGAGCTGGCCGGCGACGAGCTGTACGCGCGGGTGCGGGCCGCCGGGGACGCCTGGCCGCTGCTGCGCGAGCACGCCCTGCGGGCCGACCAGGACGTGCGGGCCGCGCGCTGGAGCTACCACCGCGACCTCGGCGGCGTGCGCCTGCTGGTGGTCGACTCGCGCTGCGGCCGGGTACTGGACGGCGGCCGGCGCGAGATGGTCGACGACGACGAGTGGCGCTGGGTCGAGCGGCAGGCCGCCGGCGACCTCGACCACCTGCTGCTGGCCACCTCCCTGCCGTTCGCGCTGCCGCCCGCCGCCCACCACGTGGAGGCGTGGAATGAGGCCGTCTGCGCCGGCGCCTGGGGCCAGGCGGCCGCCCGCGCGGGCGAGCGGCTGCGGCAGGCGATCGACCTGGAGCACTGGGCCGCCTTCGGCGACTCGTTCGACCGGCTGGCGGCGCTGCTCGCCGCGGTCGCGGCCGGGCGGCGGGGGCGGCCGCCCGGCTCGGTGGTGCTGCTGTCCGGCGACGTCCACTTCACCTACCTGGCGCGGCTGCGCTTCCCGGCCGCCGCCGGGGCGGTCAGCCCGGCCTGGCAGGCGGTCTGCTCGCCGCTGCGCAACCCGCTGCCGGCGGGGCTGCGGGCGGTGCAGCGGCGCACCTTCACCCGGCGGGCGACGCTGGCCGCCAGGGCGCTGGCACGTTCGGCCGGGGTGGCACCGCCGGCGCTGGACTGGCGGGTGGTGCGCGGGCCGCACTTCGACAACCACGTCGGCCTGCTGGAGCTGGACGGCCGCGCGGCGGTGCTGCGGGTGGAGCGGGCGGTGGGCGCGGCGGACGGCGCCGGCCCGCCCCGGCTGGAGCCCCTCTACCAGCAGCGCCTCGCCGGGGCATGACGGGCGAGCGCGCCGGCCTCAAGGTCGCCACCTGGAACATCTTCGCGGGGCGCACCCGCGACGGCGACCGGGTCGACCTGGACCTCACCCTCGCCGCCCTGCGGGCGCTCGACGCCGACCTGGTCGCCCTGCAGGAGGTCGACCGCGACCAGCCCCGCAGCGGTCGGGCCGACCAGGCCCGCGTGCTCGCCGAGGCGCTCGGCATGGACTGGCGCTTCGCGCCGACCCTGCACGGCACCCCGGGCGACCCGCAGGGGTGGCGGCGCGCCGAGCCCGGCCGGCCGGACCCAGGCGGCACCGCCTACGGGATCGCGCTGCTGTCGCGCCTGCCGCTGGAGGGGGTGGAGACGGTGCCGCTGCCGCAGGCCGGCCACGACGAGCCGCGGGTGGCCCTGGTCGCCGCCGTCGACGCCGGCGGCCGCACCCTCACCGTCGCCGGCACCCACCTGAGCTTCGTGCCGGGCCCGAACCTCGGCCAGCTCCGCGCACTGCAGCGGCGGCTGGCCGCCCGGCCGGCGCCCCGGCTGCTGCTCGGCGACCTCAACCTGTGGCTGCCGCTGGTGCTGGCCGCCTCCCGGCCGGGCTGGCGGCCGCTGGTCCGCGCCGCCACCTTCCCCAACCGCCCGGGCCGGCGGCTGTACCCGCGGGTGCAGCTGGACCACGTGCTCGCGCACGGGGCGCGCGGGCTGCGGGCCGGGCGGCGCCGCGTGCTCGGCGGTCCCGCCTCCGACCACCGCGCCGTGCTGGTCGAGCTCAGCTGGGGCTGAGGAGGCGGCGCTCGGAGGCGGCGTAGCGGGCGGGGGTGGTGCCGACGTGGCGCTTGAAGTGGCGGGTGAGGTGCGCCTGGTCGTGGAAGCCGACGCCCGCCGCCACCTGGGCGACCGGCTCGCCGTCCAGCAGGCGGCCGCGGGCGGCCTCGATCCGCCGCGCCACCAGGTAGCGGTGCGGCGCGATCCCGAACCTGCGGGTGAAGCAGCGCACCAGGTGCGCGGGCGAGCCGTGCAGGATCCGCGCCGCCTCCGCCAGCGTCAGCGGTTCGAAGCGGTGCTCGTCCAGCAGCTCCCGCAGCCCGGCGGCCAGCTCGTGGTCGGGCCGCCCGGCCGGCTCGGCGGGCCGGTCGCCGAGGTGCTCCAGCAGCCGCGCGCGCAGCAGCGCGAGCCTCGCCTCCGCCTGGAACGCCTCGCCGGGGTCCCGCAGCGCCGCGTGCAGCGCGTGCAGGCCGCCGCGCACGGCAGGGTCGAGCACGTCGGGCGCGTCGACCGCCCGGCCGGTCAGCCGCTGGTCCAGGACCTCGGTGCCCACGTACAGCACCCGCTTGCGGAAGCCGGCGCCGGTGGCGGGCCGCCCGTCGTGGACCACGTGCGGCGGCAGCAGCGTGACCCGGCCGCCGGCGATGCCGCGGTGCCGGCGCTCCAGGTCGTAGCTGACCGCGCCCTCGTCGACCGTGCACACGGTCCAGGCGTCGTGGGTGTGCGGCGGGTAGGCGTGCTCGACGAAGCGGGCGTGGAAGACCTCGCGGACGCCGGGGACCGCCGGCTTCCACGCGCGGACCCACTCGCGCGACGCGACCGACACGCAAAGATCGTACAAGACCGCTCGGGCCCGGCCGGGCTTGGATGCCGTCGACGGTGTCGGCTCGCTGGAGGTCAGGTCGTGCACGAGCTGGTCGGGTGGCTGGGCTTCGCGTTCGTGGGCACGGTGACGCCCGGCCCCAACAACGCGGTGCTGTGGGCGTCGGGGCTGCGGTTCGGGTTCTCCCGGACCCTGCCGCACGTGCTCGGCACGGCGCTGGGGATGGGCACGCTGGTCGTCGGCGTCGCCGCCGGCATCGGCGCGCTGCTGGAGGCCGTGCCCCGGGCCGAGCTGCTGCTGAAGCTCGTCGGTTCCGCCTACCTGCTGTACCTGGCGCTGCGGATCGCCGGCGGCGGCGCGGCCGGGCGCGCGGAGGTGTCGCGGCCGCTGCGCCTGTGGCAGGCCGCCGCCTTCCAGTACGCCAACCCCAAGGCGTGGCTGTTCACGGTGGCCGCGGTCGGCACCTTCCTGCCCCCGGGCCTGTCCCGGCCGGTGGGCGTGGCCGTCCTGGACGCCACCCTCATGACCGTGGTGGTGGCGACCGCGGCGGTGTGGGCGGCCGGCGGCGCGGCGCTGGACCGGCTGGTCGCCGACCGGCGCGCCAGCCGCGCGGTGAGCGTGGCGCTGGCGGTGCTGCTGGCCGCCTCGGTCGCCTTCATCTGGGCCTAGTTCGCCGCGCGCCCTCAGCCGGCGGGGCGGTCGAACCAGGCCTGGTAGGTCTGGGCGAAGAACAGGTCGCCGGAGACCTTGAGCTTGCCGGTCATGAACAGCTGCATGCCGTTGGCCTTGCCGGTCAGCAGCCGCAGGAAGTCGGCCACGCTGATCTTCAGGGTGACCCGCGGGCTCTCGGCCCGCCCCGGCTCGACCTCGCAGCGGCCGTCGGCGATGCGCATGTTCCACTCCTGGCTGCCGCCGGGCGCGCCGATCTCGTACTGGACGACCGCCTGCTGGCCGGCGGCCTTCTCCGGGTTGAAGGTGCTCCTCATGCCGTTGAACACCTTCTCGAGGACCACCGCCGTGCCGCCCTCCTGCTCCTCGACCGCGGCGGTCAGCTCCTCGTTGGAGCGGTCGTCGACCAGGGCGGTCAGCCCGGCGAAGCTCGACGGGTCGGTGTTGCTCATGGCGGCTCCTCCCGTGACGACGGATGGCGCAAAGCGTACGCGACTCGGGATGGCGACGCGCCCAGGGTTCCAGCCGCGCCTCCGAGCTATCGGGCCTGGTGAACAGGGCTCGAGGGCGCGGCCGGCGAGCAGGGCGACGGCGGCGCCGGCCACGACCAGCAGGCCGAGCGCGCGGGACAGGCCGGTGAGTTCAGCGAGGGCGCCGACCAGCGGCGGGCCGGTGAACGACCCGAGGTAGCCGAGGACCGTCACGGTGGCGACGGCCACCGGCGCCGGCGCCCGGCTCAGGCCGGGGGCGGCGCCGAGGACGGCGGGGGCGAGCGCGGCCAGGCCGGCGCCGAGGACGGCCCAGCCGGCGAGGGCCGGCAGCGCGCCGGGAGCGGCCACGGTGACGGCGCCGCCGGCCGCGGCGACCAGGCCGCCGGCCCGGACGACCCGGGTGCGGCCGAAGCGGCCGATCAGGCGGTCGCCGGCCAGCCGCCCCAGCGCCAGCGCGGCGGTGAAGGCGGTGAAGGCGGCGGCGGCCAGGGCGGGGCTGGCGCCGTGCGCGCCGCGCAGCTGCGCGGCGCTCCAGTTGTTGGCGGCGCCGTCCAGCAGGAACACGCAGAAGGCGACCACGCCGAGCAGCAGCAGACGGCCGCCTGGCCGCGCCAGCCGCGGCTGGCCCGGCTGGCGGTGCTCGGCGGCGAGCCAGGGCGTGGCGGCGATCCCGCCGAGCAGGCCGACGCCGCCGGCCATGGCGAAGTGGGCGCCCAGGGAGACGTCCGCCGCGGCGTCCCCGGTCCCCGCCAGCCCGCCGGCGAGCATGCCGAGGGGGTGGGCGGCGTGGAGGCCGGACAGGATGGGCCGGCGGTAGCGGCGCTCCAGCTCGATCCCCTGCACGTTCATGGCCACGTCGATCACGCTGTTGGCCGCGGCCATGACGGCCAGGCCGGCGGCGAGCCAGCCGAGCCCGGGCGCCAGCGCGGCGGCCAGCAGGGCGGTCGGGCAGACCGCGAAGCCGAGGCGCAGGCTGCGGCGGCTGCCGAACCGGGTGACGATCGCCCCACCGGCCGGCAGGCCGACCAGCGCCCCACCCTCCAGCCCGAGCACCGCCACCGCCAGCCTTCCCGGCGACAGGGACAGGCGCTGCTGGACGGCGGGGATGCGCGTCGCCCAGGCGGCGACCACGAAGCCGGTCATGAAGAACACGACCGTGGTGGCGGCGCGGGCGCGCCGGTCCCCGCTGGACGGTATGCCCGCGCCCTGCCTCAGGGCTCGCCGGTCCGGTGCCAGGCGGTGGTGGCGGTCGCGGTGGCGGCGATCGCGACGGCGACGATGGCGACCGCCGCGAACAGCGACAGGGCGTCGCTCAGCAGGCCGACGCTGACCGCGGCGATGGTGACGCCGGTGTAGACGCAGGTGATGAACGCGGCGGTCACCTCGCCGCGACGCTCCGGCGGCGCCAGCTGGTTGATGCGCGTCTGGGCGCCGACGTAGCCGAGTCCGAGCCCGGCGCCGGCCAGCACCGCGGCGACCAGCAGCAGCGCCAGCGACCGCGGCGGGAACGCGGCGACCAGCGCCGCCAGGCCGGCCACCAGCAGCACCAGCCCGGCGAACTGGCCGGTGGCCGGCGGCAGCCCACGGCGCAGCGACACCACCTGCGCGGCGCAGGCGGTGGCGAGCATCACCGCGGTGATCCCGCCGAGCAGCGCCAGGTTGCCGGTCTTCAGCAGGGTGGAGGCGTACAGCGGGACCACCGACAGGAACAGCGCGCCCACCGCCCACACCGACCCGGCGGTCAGCCCCGCGCGGGCGAACCGCGCCCGCTGCCCGGCCCGCACCGAGGGCAGCTGCGGCCGCCAGTGGCCGCCCGGCGGGTGCGGCTCGGGGAGGCGCAGCACCGTCACGCCGACGCCGACGGTCGCGACCAGGCCGACCAGGTAGCACAGCGTCCGGGGCGCCGGTGCCCACTGGGCGAGCAGCCCGGCGATCACCGGTCCGGCGGCGCCCCCGCCGGCCTGCCCGAGGGTGGCCGCCAGTGCCGCCGTCGCTTCGTCGCCGCCCGGTTCCAGCTCCACCAGGGCGGCGGTGGCGGTGCCGGTGGTGGCGCCGACCGCCAGCCCCTGCACCGCGCGGGCGGCGAACAACCAGGCGGTGCCGCGGGCGGCGGCGAACAGCAGCAGCGCCAGCGCGGCCGCGCCCAGGCCCAGCGCGATCACCCGCCGGCGCCCGATCCGGTCCGACAGCTGCCCGAACAGCAGCAGCGAGGGGATCAGCACCACCGCGTAGGTGGCGAAGATCAAGGTCAGCACGGCGCTGGAGAAGCCGAACCGCTGCCGGTACACCGCGTACAGCGGCGTGGGCAGGTTGGCGCCCAGCAGCAGCACCAACAGCGCCGCCCCGGCCGTCCAGAACCGCCAGCTCGTGGCCGGGCGGGCTTGGGTCTGGTGGTCGGGTTTGGTCGCGGACCGCACGGCACCACCTCCGGGGGTAGCGGATGGTGGTCGCCTAGCCCCTCACCGTGGTCGCAAACCGGGCGGCGGGCTTCCGCTACCTGAGGAAGTCGGCCAGCGACCGCTGCACGACCTTGGCGGTGGCCGACAGCGCCGCCTGGTAGGTGGTCTGCTGCACCTGGAGGTCGACGATGGTCGCCGGCAGGTCGACGTCCTCCACCTCGGCGAGCCCGCGCTCGAGCCTGGTGAGGCGCTGGCCGGCCCGGTCGCGCATGGTCTGGACGCGATCGTGCAGCGCGCCGACCTTGGCCAAGGCGTTCCGCATGCGTGCCTGAGCCGTTTCGAGGGAGTTCAGGTCGCCCGGCAGCGCGTCCCGCTCGCCGGCGTCCAGGTGCCGGATGGTCCTGGCCAGTGCCTGCAGCAGGCCGGGGCCGGACGCGTCGGGCCCGAACACCTCGAGCCCGTCGAGGTTGACGCGCACGCTGACGCCGCGGGCGAGGGTCCGCTCGACCGCCGCGCCCGCGCCGCTGTTGCCCAGGTAGGTCCCGTCGGCGGCGAACGCCGCCTCGACGGCGGCGGTACCGCCGAACAGCGGCCTGCCCAGGTGGCCGGTGTTGGCGAGCCGCAGCAGGCGCGCCCGCAGCGCCTCGACCTCGCGGGCGGTCGCCTGCCGCTCGGCCGCGCCGAGCGGGGTGCCGCAGGCGCCGGCGATCAGGTCGTGGGCGCGACGGAGCAGCGCGGTCGCAAAGGTGAGGGCCTCGCCGGCGGCGCCGAGTCGCGCCAGCCCGTCGTCGGCGTTGCGCCCGAACTGCTCGGCCCGGCGCAGCTCCGCGCGCAGCCGCAGCTGCTCCTGGAGGTTGCTACGGCTGGGGAACACCGGGCCTCCTAGCGGCCCGCCGGGCCGGTGCTCTGGACCAGCCTGGCCAGCGCGCTGTCGACCCTGGTCAGGAGCCGCGCGGCGGCCTCGTAGCCGTGCCGGTAGGCGAGCATGGCGGTCATCTCCTGGTCGAGGTCGCCGCCGGGCTCCGCCTCCCTGGCCGCGTCCAGCTGCCTGGTGACGCTGCCCTGCAGGTCGGCGCGCCGGCTGGCGGCGTCGACGGCGACGCCGACCCCGACGACGAAGGCGCGGTAGGCGACCTCGGGGCCGCCGGCGCCGCCGCCCAGCTCGGCGAGCCGCGCTGCGACGCTGCCGTCCACCGGCCCCTTGGCGGGATCCCTGGCGGCCACCAGCCGCGGGTCGGCCGCGATCGCCGGGTTGACCCGCAGGGTGGCCGCGGTGCCGGCGGCGTCGTGCTGGAAGAACGGCTGGCCGGGGTTGCCGTCCTGGTCGAGGCCCTGGCGGTGGAGGTGGTTGACCGGCTCCTCGAGGGCGGCGGCGACCCGGTCGAGGCCGCCGGCCCAGCCGGGGAGGGTGGCGTTCAGGGCGGCGAGGGTGGCGCCCAGCTCGCCGCCCACGACGGTGGCGGGGTGGCCGGCGTCCTTCCAGGTCACCGCCTCCGCGGCCGCGGCGCGGCCGACCGCCAGCGTCCCGGCCCGCGCGCCCTGGACCAGCGAGCCCCCGCCGAGGAACACCTCGGCGACGCCGTCGGCGCCGGTCCGGACGGTCACCCCGGCGCTCCGGGCCAGCCTGCCGACCAGCAGGTCGCGCCGGTCGGTGAGGTCGCCGGTCGACCGCCCGGCCGCGGTGGCGTGCCGGACGGCGCGGTTGAGCTCGGCGACCTGGGCGGCGTCCTCGTTGACCTGGTCCACGCCGCGGGTGAGCTGGTCGAGGGCGTCGCTCCGCAGGGCGGCGAGGGTCGCGGCGGTGGCGCTGACCGCGCCGGCGAGCGTCCGCGCGCGCCGCACCAGCCGGGC
This sequence comes from Actinomycetes bacterium, assembly GCA_035640005.1. GTDB lineage: Bacteria > Actinomycetota > CALGFH01 > CALGFH01 > CALGFH01 > DASQWY01. The sequence goes on along the minus strand of DASQWY010000592.1, from coordinate 1,662 downwards.
GCGCGCGGCGGCGTCCTCCGGCTGGTTGGCGACGTCGTCCCAGGCCGACCAGAGGTCGGCGAGCGCCGCCTGGATGCCGTCGTCGCCCGGCTCCGGCAGCGCCGACTCGACCCCGCCCAGGATCGAGCTGGTGCGCCTCAGGCCGGCGTCGGTGGCGCGCTCCTGCAGACCCCTGGCCTCCAGGAAGTCGTCGCGCAGCCGGCGGACGTCGAGCCCGTGGACGTCGAGGTCCGGCACCTACATCGCCTCGTCGAGCGGGCGGGTGCCGGAGCCGGCTCCCCGCGCCGGGGCGCCGGGCGGTGGGTAGCTGCCGGGCTCGTCGGCGAGCCGGGCGAGCAGCTCCCGGACGGCTACGTAGCCGCGGTGCAGCAGGTCGCGGTTGGCCTCGGCCAGCCCGGTGATCTCGTTGGTGAGCTCGATGAAGGCACGGCGGTGGTCGTCGAAGACGCCGTCCCACGGCTTGGGCGCGGCCCGCACCAGCCCGGCCAGGGACGGGCCCGGGCCCAGGCCGAGCTCGGCCGCCAGCGCCTCGACCTCGGCCGCCCGGATCAGCTCGGTCTGCCGGATGGCCTGCAGGGCGCGGTCGACCTCCTGGGTGGCCAGCGCCAGCCAGCGGGTGCGCCCGGCGGCCAGCAGCAGCTGCTCCGACTCCAGCCTGAACAGCAGCAGCTCCAGCAGCTCCCGCTCACGCCAGAAGATGGTCGAGACCTCTTGCAGCCCCATTGGACTCCTCACGTTCGCCGGTCACCTCCTGCGTCGGCCGCCGCGCCGGTGAACTGAGGCAAACCGCCGCGGCCAGCGGCGCTCAGCCGAGCCGCTCCAGCAGGGCGGCGGCGAGGCGGCGGCCCGAGCGCCAGGCGCCCTCCACCCGCGGGCCGGCGCACCAGTCGCCGCAGCAGCCGATCGGCGCGTGTCCCTGGGAGAGCAGGAACGGCTCGTCGAGGACGCTGCGGACCTGCGCGTGCGGCCACCTCCGCTGCACGGTCCAGGCCGGGCGGGCGGCCCAGCGGCCGGCGACCCGGGCGAGCGCCCCGACCAGCTGCTCGGCGACCCGGTCGCGCCGCTCGCCGGCGTGGGCGCGGCTCCAGTCGCCGCCGGCGTGGGCGACCAGCACGGTGGCGGGCGGGTCGCGGCGCTTGGAGGAGTCGTGGGCGACCCAGGCCAGCACCGGGTCGCCCTGGACGAACAGGCCGCGCCAGGTCGGCGGCGGCGCCTGCGGGTAGCCGGCGGCCAGCGCCCAGCAGGGGTCGTAGGCGGCTCGCGCGGCCGCGCCGGCCAGGCCGGCCAGGGCCGGCACCGGCCGCAGCAGCGCCGCCGCCAGCGGCCCGGGCAGGGCGAGCACCACCGCCCTGGCGGTCAGCGCGCCGCCGGCGGTCAGCACCCTCCAGGCGCGGTGGGCGGGCTCGACCCTGGTGACCCGCACGCCGAGGCGGACCGGCAGGCCGGCGGCCAGGCGCCGCGCCGGGACGGCCATGCCGTCGGGGAACGCCCAGCGGACCCGGCCGCTCTCGCGCGCGCCGCCCTCGACGATGCGGCCCCGCTCGGCCTGGTGCAGGCGGGTCGCCCACGGCTCGGCCTGGCCGGTGGCCGCCAGCGCCTCGACCTCGGCCGCCCGGATCAGCTCGGTCTGCCGGATGGCCTGCAGGGCGCGGTCGACCTCCT
>DASQWY010000591.1:0-3344 GCA_035640005.1 Actinomycetes bacterium | reverse complement strand
CCGGCATCGCGGGCCGACCACACCGACGGATAGTAGGGGCGGAACCCCAGCTCCCTACGGATGCGGGTCGTGTCGACAATGCCGTGCCATGGGTCTGCCTCACCGGCGGGGCTGTCGGGGAATGGCACGCCGTTGAGGGTGTGCAACTCCACGGCGGTGACCGGCGACTCGTCGGCCGCGTGATAGACCCGGCCGTCGGCGCCCGGCGCGTGCAGCGCCCGGGTGACCGCCTGGGCTGCGTCGGCGTGGTGGAGCAGGTGCAGCCGCTGGTGCCCGGGCCACTGGCCCGCCCACCGCAGCGACTCGGCCAGATGCGGGTCACCCTCCCCATAGACAAAGGCGAAGCGCACGACCCGCACACCCAGGCCTTGGTCGCGGTGCAGCGCGAGCAGCGCTCGCTCGGCCTCGGCCTTGCTCACCGGGTAGACACCCCAGGCGGCGAGCGGCGCCGGCTCGTCCTCCTCGCTGGCTGGGCGGCCAAGGCCACCAGGGAGGACGAGGTTGGTGCTGGCAAAGATGAAGCGGCCAACGCCCGCTTCCAGCGCCGCGTCGGCAAGCCGCACGGTCGCCTCCAGGTTGGCCTGTCGGATCTCGGCGGCGTCGGTGCTGCGCAGGACGCCCGCCAGGTGCACGACCGCGTCCCGTCCGCGCAGCGCGGCACGGTAGCCGTCCGGGTCGAGCAGGTCGGCGAGGACCGGCTCGGCGCCCGCGGCCTTGATGCGCTCGGCGGCGACCTCGCTGCGGGCCACGGCGCGGACGTCGTGACCCTGGGCGACCAGCCGCGGCAGCATGCGGCTGCCGACCCGGCCGGTAGCACCGGTGAGCAACAGCTTCATGGACCTCTCCTTCTGGTTAGGGCAGGGTTCCGCCGGTAAGCGCCAGGGTGGGCCGTGCGGCTACGGCCAGGAAGGGCGCGCCGATCCAGGGATTGCCAGTCCCTGGCCGGCAGGGGCGCGCGCGGGCATCATGGAGAGGTGGATCGTGCCGAGCTGGCCGCCTTCCTCCGGACCCGCCGGGAACGGCTGGGCCCGGGCGACGTCGGCCTGCCTGCCGCGGCGCGGCGTCGCACGCCCGGGCTGCGCCGCGAGGAGGTCGCGCTGCTGGCCGGCGTCTCCGTCGACTACTACGCCCGGCTGGAGCAGGCACGTGGGCCGTCCCCGTCACGGCAGGTGCTGGCAGCGCTGGCACGGGCATTGCGGCTCACCGACGACGAGCGTGACCACCTGTTCCGCCTGGCCGGCGAGCCGGCCCCCGAACCCCAGGCCCGCTCGGAGCACCTGCGGCCAGGCGTGCTCCACCTGCTCGACCGGCTGGCCGACAGCGCCGTCATGGTCGTCAACGACCTCGGTGACGTGCTCGCGTGGACCCCGCTGGCCCAGGCGCTGTGGACCGACTTCAGCGCACTGCCCGCCGGGCAACGAAACCTGTACCGGATCTTCTTCACCGGCCCCGAGGAGCTGCAGCGGCTGCTGCCCGAGGACCGTGAACACGGCGCGCGGGCGCACGTCGCCGACCTGCGGGCCACCTCCGCGCGGCGGCCTGGCGACCCGGCCGTGCGGCGACTGGTCCAGCAGCTCCGGCGGGCCAGCCCGCTGTTCGAGCGGCTCTGGGCCGAGCATGACGTCGCGGTCCGGCGCGTCGACCGCAAGCGGGTCCTGCACCCGACGGTTGGCCTGCTCGAGCTGAACTGCGAGGTGCTGCTGACACCCGAGCATGACCAGCGCCTGATCCTCTACACCGCCCCGGCGGGTACCGAGACCGCCGAGAAGCTGGAGTTGCTGCGCGTCGTCGGCCTCCAGCAGCTCGTACCTGAGCCCCACCACTGATCATCGACGGCCGACCGAACCCAGCGCATGGCGCTCAAGGTCGTCAGGCAGAAGCCGGCCGAACGAGCCATGACCCGGAGCATTCAGGCAAGTCATTTTCTCAGCTCGCCCTACTACTCCAGCCGCGTCCTTCATGGCCAGCGTGGTTGGCTTGTTGACGGACTTCTTGACGGAGAACGAAGACAGAACAGACGGACCGCGGGCGTCCAGTCGGACGGATGGCACCGTCTCCAGGGCTTGAGCGGCACAGACGGTGCACAGGCCTGCGGACTGACGGAATCCGCCGGGCTACGGATCTGGTGGTCAAAGGTTTCCTCCGGTGCAGCTCGCGAGCCTTCCGACGGCTGCCTGGTTCGCTGCTGGCGGCCTCGCTGGGTGGTCCAGGTGCGCGGTAGCCTGCTGGCAGGTCGCAGCGTGGGTCGACACCCCGCGACCGGACCCGCCGCCGCAGGCGATGGCGTCGACCGTGGGCTGGATGGAAGGGGACTGCCATGGCGGGGAAGTTCGGCCTGGATCCGCACCAGTTGGACGATGCGGCGCTGGAGCGTGAGCTGCGCTACCTGTACGCCACCCGCGAGGAGACGTTCTTCCACGGCTCGCGCCAGGCGCTGCTGAACCACACCGAGCGGATGCTGCAGTTGGAGCGGGAGTACGCCAACCGGTTCCCGCAGCGGACCAGGACCGGCAGGTTGCGGACCCGCAAGGGCTCCCGGACCGAGGCGGGACAGCCGACCGGCCGATAGGCGGCCACGCCTGCAGCTGCCAGGTCCCACCCTGCTTGCCGCGCAGGGTGGTGCCAGTGCTTTACGGCCGCGTCGGCGAGACCGGCCGCGTAGCCATCGGAGCTGCCATCGGAGCATTTGGCCGCGCAGGGGCTGAGCGCCGTGGGCGGCCCCAGCGCCCGTCGCGGCGTCACCCGGGTGCCGAGCCTGATCCGCTCAAGCCGTACCTCGTCAACCAGCCGCCGCGGCAACCACAGGCCGCGGCCGCCAGCGCCCGACTCGTGGGGAGTTGCTGGGAGCCCGGTCGGCGGCTGCGGCCCTGATCCAGCACCGAGGCCTGGACCCGGTCGTGGTCGAGGTGGACGCTCACCGTCACCGGCTGCCCCGCCTGATCCGTGCAGCACCGCGTTGGTCGCTGCCTCGTTGAGGGCCAGGACAACATCGTCGGCGACCTCGTCGGGCAGCCTGCGCGGGTAGGCCCGCACCGCTCGCCGGAGCCCGGCAAGCTGGCGCGGGGAGGGGAGGATGGAACGCTCCATCGCCCACCCCTTCCGGCGCCCGCTTGGCATACCCGGCACCGGGCCGTCGTACCCGGAGCAGGCCCGTCCGCGTGGTGGTGCACGACCGGGCGCAGCTGCCACTGGTGAGGGTCCGCCCGCCCTGGCAGCACCCAGGCACCGGCGGTGAGGTTGTTCACCGGGACGACTGGGTAAGGGCGTACCGAGCGAGGCGGGAGGTCAAGCGGGCGCCTGGCCAGGACTGCCACGACGCCCCCAACGTCGGAGTCCACCGGCGG
>DASQWY010000590.1:0-7736 GCA_035640005.1 Actinomycetes bacterium | reverse complement strand
GCTGGACCACGACACCGTCCGTGCCGGCTTCGCCGCGGTCACCTCGCCGGGCCGCCTGGAGGTGGTCGGCCGCAGCCCGCTGGTGCTGCTGGACGGCGCCCACAACCCCGCCGGCGCCCAGGCCCTGGCCGCCGCGCTGCTGGAGGAGTTCGTGGTCGACCGCCGCACGCTGGTGGTCGCCTGCCTGGCCGACAAGGACGTCCGCGGCATCCTGGAGGCCCTGGCCCCGGCCACCGGCCGCCTGGTCGTCACCCAGAACCGCAGCCCGCGCACCGCCCCCGCCGACCGGCTCCGCAAGGAGGCCGAGGCGCTCGGCCTGCACGCCGAGGTCGCCCCGGACGTGCCCACCGCGGTGACCCAGGCGCTGGAGCGGGCGGGCGAGTCCGAGGCGGTGGTGGTGTGCGGCTCCCTGTACACCGTGGGGGAGGCGCGCGACCTGCTGCTCGGCGCCGGCCCCGCCTGAACGGGAGGCGCCCGACGCCGACGGTATGATCGGCCGCGCCCACCCGGACCGAGCCGGCCAGCCTGGAGGCCCCCATTGGCAATCGAACGGACCCTGGTCCTGTGCAAGCCCGACGCGGTCGCCCGCGGCCTGGTCGGCGAGGTCATCGGCCGGCTGGAACGCAAGGGCCTGCGGCTGGTCGCCATGGAGCTGCGCACGCTCGACCAGGCCACCGCCCGCCGGCACTACGCCGAGCACGAGGGCAAGCCGTTCTTCGCCCCGCTGGTCGAGTTCATCACCTCCGGCGTGCTGGTCGCCATCTGCGCCGAAGGCCCGGACGCGGTCACCGCGGTGCGTACCCTGATGGGCCCGACCAACCCGGTGGCGGCGCCGCCCGGGTCGATCCGCGGCGACTACGGCCTGGAGATCGAGCAGAACCTGGTCCACGGGTCGGACTCGCCGGAGTCCGCCAAGCGCGAGCTGGCGCTGTGGTTCCCGGACCTCAGCTGAGGCTCAGCAACTCCTTACCCTAACGTGACCTTCTGGCCATTGGGCCGTTCGGGACGCTGCTGTAGGATTTCCGGGTTTCTGACACCGGGCGCTGCCGTGCCGCGCCGGCCTGCGCGCCCAGCTCGCATCCGATTCGCGCTCCGAGGAGCTGGTCCGGGTTGCAGAACGCCTTCCGTTTCCTTGGCAGGGACATGGCCGTCGACCTCGGCACCGCCAACACGCTGGTGTACGTGCGTGGCCGCGGGGTCGTGCTCAACGAGCCGTCGGTGGTCGCCATCAACACCAAGAACAACGCCATCCTCGCGGTCGGCAGCGAGGCCAAGGCGATGATCGGCCGCACCCCGGCCCACATCGTGGCGATCCGGCCGCTGAAGGACGGGGTGATCGCCGACTTCGACACCACCGAGAAGATGCTGCGCTACTTCGTCCAGAAGGTGCACCGCCGCCAGTTCATGGCCAAGCCGCGGGTGGTGGTGTGCGTGCCGTCGGGCATCACCGGGGTGGAGCGCCGCGCCGTGGTCGAGTCGACCTACCGCGCCGGCGCCCGCTCGGCGTTCATCATCGAGGAGCCGATGGCCGCCGCCATCGGCGTCGGGCTGCCGGTGCACGAGCCGGCCGGGAACATGGTGGTCGACATCGGCGGCGGCACCACCGAGGTGGCGGTGGTGGCCCTCGGCGGGATCGTCACCAGCCAGTCCATCCGCATCGGCGGCGACGAGCTGGACGAGGCGGTGATCAGCTACATCAAGAAGGAGTACTCGCTGATGCTGGGGGAGCGGACCGCCGAGGAGATCAAGATCAGCCTCGGCTCCGCCTACCCGCTGCCGGACGAGCCCACCACCGACATCCGCGGTCGCGACCTGGTCAGCGGCCTGCCCAAGACGATCACGGTCGGCGCCGAGGAGATCCGCAAGGCGATCGAGGAGCCGGTCAACCAGATCGTCGACGCGGTCAAGAACACCCTGGACCGCACCCCGCCCGAGCTGGCCGCCGACGTGATCGACAAGGGCATCGTGCTGACCGGCGGCGGGGCGCTGCTGCGCGGCCTGGACGAGCGCCTGAAGCACGAGACCAGCATGCCCATCCACGTGGCCGACGAGCCGCTGCATTCGGTGGTCTTCGGCTCCGGGAAATGCATCGAGGAGTTCGAGTCGCTCAAGCGGGTACTGATCGCCTCAGAGCCCCACTGACCACCGTCGGACCCACCTTCCCTGCCGTGTACGTGCGACCACGCCGAGCCCGGGCCGTGCTGGCCCTGCTCCTTGCCGCCTCGGTGGTGGTGATCACCCTCGACTTCCGCGAGCGGCAGGGCCCGGTCGACGCGCTGCAGCGGGTGGCGGTGGCCGCCTTCGGCCCGCTGCAGCGCGCGGCCAGCGCGGTCGCCCGGCCGGTCGGGGACCTGGTCGGCGGGGTGGCCGGCATCGGCGGCCTGCGCGCCCGCAACCGCCGCCTGCAGGCCGAGGTGGACCGGCTGCGCGCCGAGGAGCGGACCTACCTGGACGTGCTCGGCGAGAACGACCGGCTGCGGGGCGCGCTCGGCATGGCCAGGCGCTGCGGCTGCCGCACGGTGGGCGCCTCGGTGGTGGCCCGCTCCGGGTCCAGCTTCCAGCTGTCGGTCACGGTGGACGCCGGCAGCCGCCAGGGGGTGGCGCGCGACATGGCCGTGATCGACGCCGACGGCCTGGTCGGCCGGGTCACCCAGGTGACCGCCGACTACGCGACCGTGCTGCTGCTCACCGACCCGAGCAGCGGGGTGGCGGCCAGCCTGGCCCGCAGCCAGGCGCCGGGCGTGCTGCGCGGCCGCGGCGAGCCGCTGCTCGAGTTCCAGCCGGTGGAGGCCGGCACCAAGGTGGTGGCGGGCGACCCGGTGGTCACCCGCGGCTACCAGGGCGGGGTCTTCCCGGCCGGGCTGCCGGTCGGGGTGGTCGAGCGGGTCGACCCGGCCGGCGCGGCCAGCCTGGTGCCCATGGTCAGCGTCCGCCCCTACGCCAGCCTCGGCGACCTGGACGTGGTCGCCATCGTGGTCGCCCAGCCCGCCAGGCCGCCCGCGCGCGCCACCAGCCGGGGGAGGTGACCGTGCGCCGCCTGCTGACCCTCGCCGCCATCGTGGTCGCCGCCGTGCTGCTGGAGACGACCGTGCTGGCCGGCGTGGAGGTGGCCGGGGTGCGGCCCGACGTGCTGGTGCTGGTGGTGGTGGCGGTGGCGATGGCGTCCGGGCCGACCGCCGGCGCGGCGTTCGGCTTCACCACCGGGCTGGTCGCCGACCTGCTGGTCGGGCTGCCGGTCGGGGTGTCGGCGCTGGTCTACACGGCGGTCGGGTTCGCGGTCGGCATGGCCCGGGTGTACGTGACCAGCCCGCGCCCGGTCGTCCACCTGGCGCTGGCCGCCGCGGCCAGCCTCGCCTCCACCTGGTCCGCCGGGCTGCTGCTGCGGGTGTTCGACCTGTCGTCGTGGGCGCTGCTGGCGCGCGCCGGGCCGCTGGTCGCCGGCTGCAACCTGCTGCTCGCCCCGTTCGTCTACCCGGTGGTCCGGGGCCTGCTCGCGCGGGTGCCCGCCCAGCCGGTCGAGCACTGGTAGGGTCGGCCGGTGCAGCCTCCGCACTCGCCCCTCCGGACCCGGCTGAAGGCCCTCGCCGTCCTCGTCGTGCTCGCCTTCCTCGCCCTCTCCTCGCGCCTGTGGTACCTGCAGGTGCTGGCCACCGACCGCTACGGCGACCTGGCCGAGGGCAACCGCGTCCGCGAGGTGGTGGTGGACGCGCCACGCGGCCGCATCCTCGACCGCCACGGCCGCGTGCTGGTCCGCAACCGCGCCGCCTGGGCGATCACCGTCAAGCCCTCGGAGCTGGGCGACAACCCCGGCGGCGTGCTCGCCCGGCTGGCCCGCGTGCTCGGCACCACCCGCGCCAAGCTGCGCCAGCGGCTCCAGGACGACACCGTCTCGCCGCTGCGGGGCGTCCCGGTCGCCGAGGACGTCCCCACCTCGCAGCTGTTCTACCTGACCGAGCACGCCGACCGCTTCCCAGGGGTCCACCCGGAGGTGCTGGCGCTGCGCCAGTACCCGGCGGGGACGCTCGCCGCCCACCTGCTCGGCTACGTCGGCGAGATCTCCCAGGAGGAGCTGAAGCAGCCCCAGTTCCGCGGCCGGCGGGCCGGCGACATCGTCGGCCAGGCCGGGGTGGAGCTGACCTACGACCGCTGGCTGCGCGGCCGCGACGGGGTGCAGGACCTGGAGGTGAACGCGGCCGGCGAGGTGGTCAGGAGCCTCGGCGGGCGCGCCCCCGTCCCCGGCCGGGACCTGCGCCTGGGCGTCGACGTGGACCTGCAGCAGACCACCGAGCGGGCGCTCGCCGAGGGCATGGACGCCGCCCGCACCCTGCCCGACAGCCAGCGGGGCGGCACCTACCCGGCGCCGGCCGCCAGCGCCGTGGTGCTGGACCCGGACGACGGCCAGGTCCTGGCCATGGCCAGCCTGCCGCAGTACGACCCGCGCAGGTTCGTCGGCGGCATCTCCCGCCACGACTACGCCCGCTATGCCGACAGCCCGGGCAAGCCGCTGATCGACCGGGCGGTGCAGTCGGCCTACCCGCCCGGCTCCACCTGGAAGCCGTTCACCGCCCTGGCCGCCCTGGACGAGGGGGCGATCACCCCGTCCACCACCTTCAACTGCCCCGGCTCGTTCGCCTTCGGCAACACCGTCAAGCACGACTGGACCCCGAGCGGGCACGGCACCGTGGACCTGGCGACCAGCCTGAAGCTGTCCTGCGACGTGTACTACTACAACCTCGGTGCCCACTTCGCGAACCAGGAGCTGGCCGAGCAGCGGCAGGGCGCCAAGCCGGCCGAGCGCATCCAGGCGACCGCCCACGGTTTCGGCTTCGGCCGCGACCCCGGCCTGGACCTGCCCTACCAGACGGCCGGCACCGTGCCCGACCGGGCCTGGCGCAAGCGCTTCTGGGAGCAGAACAAGCACGCCTACTGCGCCGGCTCCAGCGTCCTGTACCAGCAGCTGTGCCGCGACGGCTGGCAGTGGCAGGGGGGCGACGACCTGAACATCGCCATCGGCCAGGGCAGCCTGGAGGTCTCGCCGCTGCAGCTGGCGCTGGCCTACGGCGCCATCGCCAACGGCGGCACGGTGTACCGGCCGCACCTGGCCGAGGCGGTCACCGACCCGGCCAGCGGGCGGGTGGTGCGCCGGGTGCGGCCGCGCGTGGCCGGGGTCGCCAAGGTGCCGGGCGGGGCGCTGGCCGCGGTCGCCCAGGACCTGGCCGCCGTACCCGCCGGCGGCACCGCCGCCTCCGCCTTCGCCGGCTTCCCGCTGGACGGCTACCCGGTCGCCGGCAAGACCGGCACCGCCGACCTCCCGCCCAAGGCACCCTTCGCCTGGTTCGCCTCGTTCGCGCCGGTCGGCGACCCCCGCTACGTGGTGGTCGTCATGGTCGAGCAGGGCGGCCACGGCGGCGAGTCGGCCGCGCCCGTGGCCCGCGCGATCTACCAGAAGCTGTTCGGCCTGCAGGTTGGCCAGGTCGGCACCGGCACCGACCGGAGCGGATGATGCAGGAGTCCTGGGGCTCGTACCGCGACCGGGTCTCCCGGCTGGGCTGGGAGGGCGCCAGCGAACGGCCGATGGCCTGGCGCACCCCCTGGCGGCACCTGGACCCGGTGGCGGCCATGTCGGCCTGCGCCCTCGCCGTGCTCGGCCTGGTCGCCATCTACTCGGCGACCGTCCCCAGCCTGCGCGCCCAGGGCCTGCCCGGCGACCTGGTGCTGCGCCGCCAGCTCGTCAGCCTGGCGGTCGGCCTGGCCGGCATGGCCGCCGTCACCCTGGTCGACCACCGCCGGCTGCAGGCCTGGGCGGTGCTGCTGTACGCGGGCGTGGTGGCCGTGCTCGGCCTGGTGCTGACGCCGCTCGGCTCGGCCAGCAACGGCGCCCAGTCGTGGTTCAGCCTCGGTCCCTACCAGGTGCAGCCGTCGGAGTACGCCAAGGTCGGGCTGATCGTCACCCTCGCGGCCGTCTTCGGCGGCCAGCACGACGACGAGGTCCCCGGCCTGCGCCAGCTCGGCCTCGGGCTGGCCGCCACCGGCCTGGTCTGCCTGGAGATCCTGCTGCAACCGGACTTCGGCACCTTCATGGTGTTCGTGGCGATCCTGTTCGGCGTGCTGCTGGTCGCCGGGGTCAAGCTGCGCTGGCTGCTGGTGCTGGTGCTGGTCGGCTGCGTCGGGGTGGTCGGCATGTTCAAGCTGGACGTGCTGAAGGAGTACCAGAAGGAGCGGCTGACCGCGTTCATCGACCCCAGCGCCGACGCCTCGGGCCGCGGCTACACCTACAACGCCAGGCAGGCGCTGATCGCCATCGGCTCGGGCGGGGTGACCGGCAAGGGCTACCTGCGCGGCAGCCAGACCAACCTGCAGTACGTGCCGGAGCAGAAGACCGACTTCATCTTCACGGTGATCGGCGAGGAGCTGGGCTTCGCCGGCTCGGCCGCGCTGCTCGCGCTGCTGGCGCTGCTCGCCTGGCGCGGCCTGCGGATCGCCGCCATGGCCAGGGACCGCTTCGGCGCGCTGCTGGCCGCCGGGGTGGTGTCGATGCTGGTCTTCCAGGCGTTCGTGAACCTCGGCATGACCATCGGCATCATGCCGATCACCGGCATCCCGCTGCCGTTCGTGTCCTACGGCGGGTCGTCGCTGATCTCCAGCCTGCTGGCCATCGGCCTGCTCGAGAACGTCCATATGCGGCGATATCTCTGAGGCTCGATCCTCCAGACCTTTGCCGGACCATGTCGGTTCTGGCAGACTCAAGGGCAGTCTTGCGCCATGCCAATCTGGCGGTGCGGCCCGACGGCGTCCCGCCGCCTCCCTGCTGTTCCTGGGCATCCCGCGCTGGCGGCCAGCGGCCGCGGGCGGCGGGCATGCCCGGAGGGATGCGCCGGTCCACGCGGCTCGTGGCCGTCGTCGCCGGCGACGGGCCGGTGGCCGGGGCGGCCGAGCTGGCAGCTCGGCCTTCCCAGCGCCGTCCGGACGGCTTGGCGGCGCCGCCCGAGCGGGTGGTGGCCCGAAGCTTCGGGGCCCCGACCGGCTCGGCCGGGGGCCTCGTGCCTCCCGAGCGCGCAATAGTTTGCGGCCGTCCCCGTCGGTGGCCGTCCGAGCTTGGTGAGGAGCATCGATGGACTCCCCCGACGAGTCCCGGGTCGACGCGACCCGCGAATCCACCCCTGCCAGCCCCGCGGGCGCCGCGCCCGAGGGGCGGCCCGACCCTCCGGAGGGGTCCGGCCGGGGGGTCCGGGGGGACGGACCCGTCCCCCCGGCTGATGAATCCGGCGGAGCCGGCACGGGTGCCCCGGAGAATCGGGAGCCCGCCGCGGCGCCCGCGGGCGCCGAGAGCGACCCGGCGGCCACCGCCGAGCGCAACGGCGCGGCGATCTCTCCGGCCCGCCCGCGCGGGTCGGCGTCCTTCCCCGGCGGCCCGCCGCCCGCCGCCAGCCTCCCGCCCGACCTGCAGCCGCCGGCGGCCCTGCCGCCGGTCCCCGCGCCGAGCTTCCGGGTGACCACCGTGGAGTCCAGCGGCGCCTCCTTCCCCGGCGGCCCGGTCCCGACCGCCCCGCGCACCCGCGACCCCGAGCCCCCGCGGCCCGCGGAGGTCGTCCAGCCGCCCGAGGCGGCGCCCGCGGCGGCCACGCGACCGGCCGCGGCCGCCTCCGCGGCGGCGCCGGCGCCACCCGCCGCCCCGGCCGCCGGCGAGGGCGCGCCGCCGCCCGACGGCCAGCGGGGCGGCGCGCGGCGCCGGCGCC
>DASQWY010000589.1:0-25444 GCA_035640005.1 Actinomycetes bacterium | reverse complement strand
ACACTTCCCGCTGGTCAACCAGACCCGGTTGCTGACCTTGCCCGGGTCGACCGCCACCAGCAGCGCCGACACCGGGACCGCCTGGCGCAACAGCTCCACCACCAGCCACCTCCTTCACCAACCGCAAGGGACCTCCCTGCTTAGGGAGTCCCTCACACTCAAGGTGGCTCGGGAGCTATCAGCTCAGGAACACCCCGTTTCGTTCCGGGCCCAGCTCGGCGAAGGTGCGGTCGGTGTCGCCCCGGCCGGCGAAGCTGAAGCCGAGCTCCGACCCGGAGAACGACCCGGTCGCCCGCGCTTCGGCGAAGCGGCCCAGGAACGCCGCCGGGTCGGTGGCCGGCACGGCCGTGCCCTGGCCGCGCGGCTCGCGGGGGCCGGTCGCCTCCCAGCGGACCTTGAAGGTCAGCGACGCCGGCACGCTGGTCGGCCCGAGGAACTGGAAGCTGTCGAGCACGCACACGTCCTCGGCCTCCAGGGTCGCGCGCCGCCCGTCGTGGCTGACCGTGAACGCGCGGTCGGGCAGCTGCACCGCCCAGAACAGGCCGGAGGGCTGGATGCCGCCGTTGAGGTCGTGGACCTGGGAGCCCGTACCGGGCTCGAACAGGTCAACTCATATGAACCCGAACAGGCCGTGCCGGCGGCTGCCGTCCACCGCGACGTAGGTGCCCGCCATCGCCCGCATGTCGGCTTCGAGGTTGTAGCGCTTGCCGTCGCTGCCGGTGGCGGTGCCGGCGAGGTAGGCCAGGGCGGTGAAGCCCCGGCGGTCGGTGATGACGCCGGGCTCGACGTCCAGGCCCATGAGCGTGCTGCCGCTGAACGGCAGGGTCACGTCCGGCGGCCCGGGCAGGAAGACGTGCAGCAGCGGCCCGCCGGGGACCTGGACGCCGCCGGGGATCGGCCTGGGCGCCGGCAGCACCCGTGGCAGCCCGTGGGCGGGCGCGACGGCGGCGGTGCCCGGAAGCACCGGGCCGGCGGCCGCGGCGGCGCCGGCGGAGGCCCCGTACTTGAGCAGGTTCCTGCGGCTGATCGACCCGACGGCCATCGCTACCCTCCCCCTGGGCGCTCGTCCACGTCGCGCAGCAGGCTCCCCCGCCCCGGGCGACCTGTCAATACGGATAATACGGACCCGCCCGGCTCACCAGCGCAGGGGGCGGCCGTCGCGGAAGAAGCCGCCGGTCGGCCCGTCGTCGGGCAGCAGCGCGGCCCACAGCACGCTGGCGGCGCCCTGCTCGACCGGGCGGCCGCCGGGCCCGCCCATGTCGGTGGCCACCCAGCCGGGGCAGACCGCGTTCACCAGGATGCGGTCACGGCGCAGCTCCGCGGCAAGCATCCTGGTCAGCGCGTTCAACCCGACCTTGGACAGCGAGTAGGCGGGCGTCCCGCCGCCCATGCCGTCCAGCGACGCGGCCTCGCTGGAGACGTTGACGACCCGGCCGTGCCCGCCGGCGCGCAGCAGCGGCAGGCACGCCTGGCAGGTGCGCCAGGCGCCGAACAGGTTGGTCTCCAGCGCCTCGCGCACCACCTCAAGGTCGGCGCTGGCGGCCCGCTGCCAGGTGTCGTAGAGGATGGCGGCGTTGTTGACCAGGATGTCGAGCCGGCCGAGCTCCTCCCGCATCCGGGTGGCGGCCCGCTCGACGCTGCCCGGGTCGCTCACGTCCAGCTGCACCGGCACGACCCGCCGGCCGTCGCCGGCGACCCGCCCCGCCGCCGCCTCGCCCTTGGCCAGGTCGCGGGAGCCGAGCACCGCCACCAGGCCGCGGTCGGCGAGCTGCCGCACCACCTCCAGCCCGATGCCCCGGTTCGCCCCGGTCACCAGCGCGACCCGCTGCTCGCGCGCCATCGCGCACGCTCCCCTCTCGTGTGTCGTGGACGGCTCGGCCGAAGGGTAGCGCCAGCCCTCAACGGTGCCCGGGCGCGAGCACAGGTCCCGAGGACAGGGATCCCACCGGGATGGGAACGCTGGCCTCGCAGCCGGGGTCGCCGCACTCGCAGAGGAACGCGCGCACCACCGCCTCGGCGTCGCCGGTGGCCCACGGGCGACCGTAGTAGCCGCGGACCTGGGCCGCGACCGCCTGGTTGGCCTCGCGCAGCAGCGCCCGGCGCTCGGCGGGCATCGCGGCGCGCGGCCCCTCCGCCAGCGCCTCCGCGAACCGCTGCTCGACGGCGGCGACCATCTGCTGGAGGCCGCGGGACCCGTCGACCGGCAGCACCGGGGCGTCGTGCTCCCTGGCCTCCCGCTCGATCGTCTCGCCGAGCAGCCGGTACAGCGCGGCCGGGCCGGGCGGCACCCCCTGGTCGGCCAGGGCCGCCTGCTGGAACCGGCGCGTCGGCAGCAACCAGACGGCCCGCGACCGCTCCGCGATCCCGCACGTCAGCGCCCAGGCCGGGAGCGTGGAGCCCTCCGCGACCACCAGGGGCGAGTCGGGCAGGGCCCGGAGGTCGTCGACCAACATCGGCCCGCGTTCGCGGTGCAAGGACCCCTCGAGCATCTCCTGGGGCGTCGACCCCGCCCAGCGCCGCTCCAGGGTCATCGCCTCCCAGCGGCGCGCCGCCGCGCTGCCGTCGCGGAGCGCGCGGTCGCGATGCTGCCAGGTCCGGGTGTCGGCGCTGTACAGGCGCAGCCCGTGCCGGCGGGCGATCCGCGTGGCGACGCTCGTCTTGCCGCCGCCGGGCGGCCCGCCGACCCAGAGGACGTGCCCGAGCGCCACGGCCCGTTCCTCGGGCACGATGCCTCCCGTGTGACCGACGACCCGGACGAGCGTACCGCTACCTGCGGCATACTCCTGGCCAAGGGTCGGCTGGTGCCGGTGGCCAGGTGTCCCTGGTCTGGGTGGTGGTGGTTCCCGACGTTCCGGTGGTGGAGGTCGGCCCGGACTTCGGGCCACGGCGTCACGGCTACTCGTGCCCGACCTACACGCCCGTGGACGCCGGCACCGGGGAGCCGCTCGGCACCTGGCAGTACTGCTGATCCGGGAGCCCGAACGCTACTCGGGATGCGCCCATGTTGTAGACTGATTTGTAGATAGTCTTGCCCGGCTGATGGAGGCCGCGATGGCGTCGACGACCGTGCGCGTGACCGAGCACACCCACAACATCCTGCGTGAGCTGGCCGCCGCCAGCGGCGAGCCGCTGCAGCGGGTCCTCGAGCAGGCGGTCGAGCAGTACCGGCGCGAGCAGTTCTTCGCCGACCTCCACGCCGCCTACGAGCGGCTCGCGGCCGACCGGGCCGCCTGGCAGGACGAGCTGGCCGAGCGGGCGGAGCTGGACGGCACGCTCGCGGACGGGCTTGGCGAGGTGTGAGGAGCGTCCGCCGCGGTGAGGTCTGGCTCGCCGACCTGAACCCCACCCGCGGACGCGAGCAGACCGGCCAGCGTCCCGTCCTCGTCGTCTCCGCCGACCCGTTCAACCGCAGCCCCGCCGGCCTGGTCATCGCGGTTCCGCTCACCACGCGCCGGCGTGGCATCCCGACCCACGTCGAAGTCCGCCCACCGGACGGCGGCTTGCACGACGTCAGCTTCGCCATGTGCGAGCAGCTCCGCGCGCTGGCCGCCGACCGGCTCGCCCCCCGCCCGCTCGGCACGGTGTCCGCGGCCATCCTGCGCGCCGTCGAGGATCGCCTGCGGCTGCTGCTGGTGCTCTGATCAGAAGCGGATGGCGCCCAGGCTGAGGCGGACGCGGGGGGCGACCCGGACGCCGCCGGCGAGGATGTTGCCGGCCTCGATCATCACCTCGTCGCCGACCACCGCGCCGTCGCGGACCACGGCGCCGTCGCCGACCACCGTGCCCCTGCCGATGATCGAGTCGGACACCTTGGCGCCGCGCTCGACCCGCGCCCCCTCCAGCAGCACCGAGCGTTCCAGCCGGGCGCCGCCGGCGACCACCGCGGCCGGGCCGAGCACGCTGGGGCCGAACACCCGGCCCTCGTCCTCGATGCGGGCGCCGGGGCCGACCAGCACCGGGCCGCGCAGCACGGCGCCGGCGGCGACCTCGGCGCCGTCGGCGAACCACTGGCTGCGCGCCCGCTCGGCCGCGCCGATCGGCAGGTTCAGGCGCCCCTCCAGCAGGTCGAACTGGGCGGCCAGGTAGGCGATCGGGGTGCCGAGGTCGCGCCAGTAGCCGTGCAGCTCGTGGCCGTACACGGGCGCGCCCGAGGCGAGCAGGGAGGGGAACAGGTGCCGCTCGAACGAGGACGGCCGGCCGGCGGGGACGTGGTCGAGCACCTCCGGCTCCAGCACGTACACGCCGGCGTTGATCAGGTCGGTGACCCACGCCTCCTCGTCGGGGCCGGGCTTCTCCAGGAACGCCTGCACGCGCCCGTCGCCGTCGACCGGGACCAGGCCGAAGGCGCTCGGGTCGGGCACCCGCACCAGCGCCAGGGTGGCCGCCGCCTGCCGCCGCCGGTGCAGCTCGACCAGCTGCCGCAGGTCGAGGTCGACCAGGATGTCGCCGTTGAGGACCAGGAAGGCGCCGTCGAGCAGGTGCGCCAGGCGCTTGACCGCGCCGGAGGTGCCCATCGGGGTGTCCTCGGAGGAGAGCACCACCTCCACGCCGGCCTTGCGGGCCTCGGGAAGCAGCTCGTCGAACGCCTCCGGCAGGTACATGGTCGACAGCACGACCTCGGTGAAGCCACCGGCGGCCAACTGCCGCAGCACGTGCAGCAGGAACGGCTCGTTGGCGAACGGGATCAGCGGCTTCGGCCGGGTGGAGGTCAGCGGGCGGAGCCGGGTGCCGAAGCCCCCGGCCAGGATCACGGCTTGCAAGAGAGGATCTCCTTGTGGTTCATGCGCGACGGCTAGAGCGGAGTCTACGGTGCCGGAGGGCTCGGTTCACCGGGGGGGCGAAAAGCGCCCCCCGGACCCCCCCATCCACGCGCACCTCACCGGACCTCCCAGCCCCACCGCTCCTACGGTGCCCCCAGGGCGCGGCGGTAGGCGGCGGCGGTCAGGGCGGCGCAGCGGTCCCAGGTCATGGTGGCCGCGCGGGCGCGGCCGCGGGCGGCCAGACGGGCCCGCTCGGCCGGATCGCCGGCCAGCTTGGCCACCGCGGCGGCCAGGGCGCCGGTGTCGCCGGGCTCGACCAGCAGGGCGGCGTCGCCGGCCACCTCCGGGAGGCTGCCGCCGGTGGTGGTCACCGCCGGGGTGCCGCAGGCCATCGCCTCCAGCACCGGCAGGCCGAAGCCCTCGTAGCGGCTGGGGTAGACGAACAGGTCGGCGCCGCTGAACAGGGCGGCCTTGTCGGCCTCTGGCACGTAGCCGGCCAGGGTGATCCGCTCGGCCACGCCGCTGGCGGCGACCGCGGCGGCGACCGCGCCCGCGCCCCAGCCGGCCAGGCCGGCGATCACCAGCCGGTGCGGCAGCTCGCCGGCGACCGCGGCGAACGCGCGGACCAGGCTGGGCAGGTCCTTGCGGGGCTCCAGGGTGCCGAGGCCGAGCAGGTACGGCCCGTCCAGGTCCAGGCGACGGCGCACGGCGGCCACCGCCGCCTCGGGCGCGGGCGCCAGGTCGGTGCCGAGCGGGGTCACCGCCACCTTCGCCGCCGGGACACCGAGCCGCTCGCCCAGGTCGCGGGCGGTGGTGGCCGAGACGCACAGCACCCTGCGGGCCGCCGCCACCGCCCGGCGCATCGCCCAGCCGAAGTAGCGGACCTTGCCAGCCTCGTGCCACTCGGGGTAGGTCAGCAGGGTCAGGTCGTGGACGGTGACCACCGCCGGCGGGCCGCCGGCCAGGGGCAGCTCGTAGTGGAGGCCGTGCAGCAGGTCGGCGCCGGCCCGGCGGGCCGCACGGCCGGCGGCCAGCTGGGTCCAGGAGATCCGCGCCGGCCGCCCGGCACCGGCGGCCGCCACCCGGCGCAGCCGCAGCCCGCCGGCGGCCAGCACCGGCGCGGTGGCGGGGGCGCAGAACACCTCCAGGTCGACTTCGCCGCGGGCGGCGAGCGCGGCCAGCATGCGGGCGGCGTACACCCCCGCCCCTGTCAGCCGCGCCGGGATGGCGGTGGCGTCGACCGCGACCCTCACCGCGCCGCCTCCTGGTAGGCGGCCCAGGTGGCGGCGGCCGTGGCCGGCCAGGTGAAGGCGGCCGCCCGGCGGCGGCCGGCGGCGGCCAGCTGCGCCCGCAGGGCGGCGTCGCCGGCCAGGCGGACCAGGCCCTTGGCGATCGCGCCCGCGTCCAGCGGGTCGACCAGCAGGGCGGCGTCGCCGGCCACCTCCGGCAGGCTGGAGCGGTCGCTGGTCAGCACCGGCGTGCCGTGCGCCATCGCCTCCAGCACCGGCAGGCCGAAGCCCTCGTACAGGCTCGGGAAGGCGACGCCGTCGGCGGCCTCGTACAGGGCGTGCAGGGTGGCGTCGCCGACCGGGCCGGCCAGGTGCACCCGGGCCGCGTCCCGGGCCGGGCGCAGCGCCGGCCCCCAGCCGACCGGCCCGGCGACCACCAGGGCGTGCTCGGGCAGCTCGGCGGCGGCCTCGGCGAACGCCTCCAGCAGCCGCGGCAGGTTCTTGCGCGGTTCCAGGGTGCCGACCGCCAGCAGGAAGGGGCCGTCGACGCCGAGGCCGGCCAGCAGCCGGCCGGCGCCGGCCCGGTCGGGGCCGGGCAGCTCCACCCCGAGCGGGGTCACCGCGATCCGCTCGCGCTCGACCCCGTACAGGACGGCGAGGTCGCGGGCGGTCGCCTCGGAGGGGACCAGGACGCGGGCCGCTTCGGCGGCGACGATGCGGGCGGAGCGCTGGTGATAGCGGCGGCCCGCGGGCGGGTAGGCGTCGGGGAAGCGTTCGAAGGCGAGGTCGTGGACGGTGGCGACCAGCGGCCGGCCTCGGGTGGGCGGCACCGCCGCGCTGGTCGCGTGGACCAGGTCGAGGCCGCCGAGCAGGCCGGCGGGCAGGGCCGGCCGGCGCAGGTTCACCCAGGCCCGGGTGAGCGGCCGGCCAGGCCAGACCAGCGGCCGGGTGGCCGCGGCCGGCAGGCCGGCGGCGGCCAGCTCGCCGGCCGGGTGGCGGGCGACGATCCAGGTGACCCGGCCGCCGTCGCCGGCGGCGGGCAGGTGGTCGACCAGGGCGCGCACGTAGCGGCCGATGCCGCCGGGCACCGGCCGCAGCAGCTGCTCGGCGACCACGCCCACGTTCACGCGAGCGCCCGGTGGTAGGCGGTGAGGGTCGCCTCGGCGCAGGCGTCCCAGGTGAAGGCGGCCGCGCGGGCGCGGCGGGCGGCCCGCTCCCGCTCGCCGCCCGGGTCCTTCAGCACGCGGACCAGGGCGTCGGCGAGGGCGTCGGCGTCGCCGGGGGGGACCAGCTCGGCGTCGGCGCCGAGCACCTCCCGCAGGGCCGGCAGGTCGCTGGCGACCACCGGGGTGCCGCAGGCCAGCGCCTCCAGCGCCGGCAGGCCGAAGCCCTCGTACCAGGACGGCACCGCCAGCAGGCTGGCGCCGGCGACCACCCGGGCCAGCTCCGCCTCGGGCAGGTAGCCGGGGGTCCGGACCGCCCCGGCCGGCAGCCCGGACAGGTCGGCCGCCTCGCCCCAGCCGGGCGGGCCGACCAGGGCGAGCGGCGGCAGCTCGGGGGTGGCGGCCAGCAGCCGCCGGTAGGCGGCCAGCAGGGTGGCGAGGTTCTTGCGCGGCTCGCGGCTGCCGACGAACAGCAGGTAGCGCGGTGGCAGGCCGCGGGCGGCCAGCCAGGCCTCGCCGGGCGGGGCGGCCAGCGCCCAGGCGGGGTCCACGCCCAGCGGGGTGACCACCAGCCGCTCGGGCGGCAGGCGGTAGGTCCCGGCGACCTCGGCGGCCACCGCGGCGCTGGGGGCGCACACGGTCGCGCCCCTGGCCAGCGCGCGCGGCACCAGCGAGGCGTAGCGGGCGGAGGCGGCCGTCACCATCTCCGGGTAGCGCAGGTAGCTCAGGTCGTGGACGGTGACGACCACGGCCGCCCGGCGGGCCGGGGGGGCCGCGAAGTTGGTGGCGTGGAACAGGTCGACGCGGCCGGCCAGCCACTCCACCGGCGGCAGCGGCAGCCGGGCCCAGGCCGCCTGCAGCAGCCTGGCCGGCACCCGCCGCCGGCCGTAGCGGACGCGCGGGCCGGCGGGGCCGACCCCGGGCAGCGCCCCGGTCCCCCGCCAGGTGAACGGGACCAGCACCAGCTCCTCCAGCTCGTCCCGGCTGGCCAGGGCACCGGCCAGCCCGGCGACGTAGCGGCCGACCCCGGTGCGGGGCCCGAGCAGCGGGGTCGCGTCGAGCCCGACCCGCGGCATGTCAGTGCAGCACCAGCCAGCGTTCCAGCTGGCGGCGGTCGACCTGCGCGCGCGCGGCGATGCGCCGCCGGCGCAGCAGCATGCGCGGCAGCAGGCGCAGGTAGGAACCCATCACCCGCAGGCGCAGCAGCGTCGGCCGCAGCGGCGGGCGGCGGCGGGTGTGGCGCGAGCGGGCCACCTCCCGCAGCGCCAGCGACGCGGTGGTCAGCGGGTAGCGCAGCACCTCCCGCAGGGCCAGCCGGGCGCGGGCGTTCTTGGTCAGCATCAGCAGCCGGTTGCGGTCGGTGTGGAACACGAACAGCGGCGACCACTCGACCGCGCTGGCCGAGTGCACGTGGCGGACCAGCGCGCCCGGCTCGTAGCGGATCCTCCAGCCGCGGGAGCGCAGCCGCCACGACAGGTCGGTGTCCTCGTAGTAGAGGAAGAAGTCGTCGTCGAACACGCCGGCGTCGCGGAGCGCCTCGGTGCGCAGCGCCACCGCCGCCCCGCAGAAGGCGAACACCTCCTCGGGCCGGTCGTACTGGCCGAGGTCGAGCTGCTGGTAGGCGCGGTCGGCCCCGTAGCCGTCACGGAACGCCATGCTGCCGGCATTCTGCAGCACGTCGACCAGGCCCACCCCGGCCGGCACCTCGACCTCCACGTCCTCGGGGTCGACGCCGACCTTGACGGTGACCCGCCCGCCCGGCCAGGACAGCTCCAGTGGCTTGGCCGCCTCGGCCGCCAGCCGCAGCCCGAACCGGACCGGGCCGCCCTCCCGCCCCCGATCGTCCAGCGGCACCAGCAGCAGCCCCGACGGGCGGGTCCAGCGGAAGCGGCCCTCGCCGGCGCCCTCCGGGGCGTAGGCGACCCGGTCCCACAGGGCCTGCTCGGTGACGTCGCGGCCGCCGGCGGTGACGGCGTGGACGCGCACGCCCAGCTCGCGGGTGTCCAGGGTGCCCGGCCGGAACGCCGGCGTGGCCAGCTCCACCGGCAGGAAGCGGGGCAGGAATACCAGCTTGGAGGAGACCGCCGCCAGCCGCTCGGCGCCGGGCTCCTCGAACGGGGCCAGCAGCCGCGGCAGCCAGTCGGGCGCCGGGCGGGTGTCGTTGTTGAGCAGCACCACGAACGGCGTGTCCAGCTCGCGCAGGGCCAGGTTGTTGCCGCCCGCGTAGCCGTCGTTGCGTGGGTTGGCCAGCACCCGCACCCACGGGTAGTCGCGTTCCAGCAGCTCCAGCGAACCGTCCCCGGAGGCGTTGTCGACCACCCAGACCCGCGCGCTGCCGTCGGCGTGCCGGGCGGCCAGCTCGTCCAGGCAGCTGGGCAGCAGCTCGACGCCCTTATAGTTCAATACGACGACGGTCAGCGTGCAGGCGCGCTCGGTTGCTGCCGGCGCTCCGCTCGACACGGTCCTCCTCCCCGGGGTCGATCTGCTCGGCGGTCCAGGCGACGTCGACCACGCCCTGCTCGCTCTGGCCGATCGCCAGGAACGCCTCGCTGAAGCGGCGTGCATCGTAGGCGACCTTGGAGTCCGGGTCGCGCACGGCCACCGCGAACGCGAAGATGCCCTGCAGCGGCGGCATCTCCTTGACCACGAAGCGGACCGTGGCCAGGCCGTCCGGGCCGGGCGTGATCGGGTCGGAGTCCATCACCCACATCGGCACGTCCGCCGGGCCGGTCACCGCCACCCGCACCGCCACCGGTGGGACGCCCGCGGGGATGGCCACGTCGAACTCCAGCGCCATCGGCTCGCCGGCGCGGAAGTGGCCGGCGTGCAGGTCGGTGGTCGGGTCGAACAGGCTGATCGCCGCCAGCCGCGGGCGGCCGCCGCCGCCCCAGGCCGCGCCGCCGGCCTGCTCGGCGGAGGTGCCGAGCAGGCTGCGCAGCTTCTCGGCCGCCTCGATCGGGTCGCCGTCGTGCAGCACGCGGCCGTGCTCCAGCACGACCCCGCGGCTGCACACCCGCGGGACCAGGTCCAGGGCGTGGGTGACGAACAGGATGGTGCAGCCGCGCTCCTGGAACTCGGCGATCTTGGCCAGGCACTTCTGCTGGAACGACTCGTCGCCGACCGCCAGGACCTCGTCGACCAGCAGGATGTCGGGGCTGACGTGGACGG
Organism: Actinomycetes bacterium; assembly: GCA_035640005.1. GTDB lineage: Bacteria > Actinomycetota > CALGFH01 > CALGFH01 > CALGFH01 > DASQWY01. The sequence continues at coordinate 15,124 of DASQWY010000589.1, read as the reverse complement.
CGACCGCGAAGCCGAGGCGCACGTACTGCCCGGAGGAGTAGTGCTTGACCTGGTTGTCGATGAACGGCGCCAGCTCGGCGAAGGCGACGATGTCGTCGAAGTACCTGGCGGTCTCCCGGCGGGACAGGCCGAGGATGGCGGCGTTCAGGTAGATGTTCTCGCGGCCGGTCAGCTCGCCGTTGAAGCCGGCGCCGAGCTCCAGCAGGGAGGCGACCCGGCCGTGCACCGCCACCGTGCCGGTGGTCGGCGCCAGGATGCCGGACAGGACCCGCAGCAGGGTCGACTTGCCGGACCCGTTCGGGCCGATCAGCCCGACGGTCTGGCCGGCGCCGACCTGCAGGTCCACGTCGCGCAGCGCCCAGAACTCCTCGGAGCTGGCCGCGCGGTGCAGCAGCAGCCGCTCCTTGAGGCTGGTGGCGCGCTTGTGGTGCAGCAGGAAGCGCTTGCCGACCCCGCGAGCGTCGATCACCGCGCCGGCCACTACAGCTCCTCGGCGAAGTCGTCCTGCAGCCGGCGGAAGGTGAACAGCCCCAGGCCGACGACGACCAGCGAGATCGCCGCGGCCACGCCGAGCCAGCGCAGGTAGAAGCCGTACCCGCCGGCGGCCAGGACCTCGTGGGCGCCGTTGCTGTCGAACGTGACCCGGTCGCGGTAGATGGCCCGCTGCATGGCGGTGATCACCGCCGCCATCGGGTTGGCCATGTAGGCCCAGAACAGGCCGTGGGCGGCCAGCCGGTGCTTGACGGCGGCGACCGGGTAGACGATCGGCGTCAGCCAGAACCAGGCCAGCAGGATGACCTCCAGCAGGTGCTCGACGTCCCGGAAGCGGACGTTGAGGCTGGAGGCCAGCAGCGCCAGCCCGACGGTGAAGGTCAGCGCCACCGCCAGCGCCGGCAGCAGCAGCACCAGCTGCGGGCCGAACGAGTGCCGGTACAGCACCAGCAGGAAGGCGAAGAACACCGCCATCTGCAGCACGAAGTGGACGGCGGCGAAGCCGACCGACGACAGCGGCAGCACCACCCGCGGGAAGCGCACCTTGCGGACCAGGTTGGCGTTGCCGACCACCACCCCGGTGGCGCCCATGACGGCGGTGTTGAAGAAGTTCCAGACCAGCAGGCCGGCCATGAAGAAGACCGCGAAGTAGGGCACGCCGGCCTTCAGGAACTCGGAGAACACCAGCGTGAACACGGCCAGGTACAGCAGCGGGTTGGCCAGCGACCAGATGAACCCCAGCGCCGAGTTCTTGTACTTGACCCGTAGGTCCTTGCGGACCAGCTCGGCCAGCAGCTCCCAGCGCAGCCGGGTCTGGGCCGCGGCCCGCAGGTCGGCCGCGCTCTGCGTCTGCGTCATCGGCTCACCCTACCCGAGCCGCAGGCTGGCGGCGATCTGGTGCCAGCGGGCGGCGAACGCCTCCTCGGAGAACGCGCCTGCCCGCTCGGTCGCGGCCGCCGCCAGCCTGGTCCGCAGCGGCTCGTCGGCGGCCAGGCGGCGGGTGCACGCCTCCAGCTCCGCAAGGGTCGACCAGCGGAAGCCGTCCACGCCGTGGCGGACGATCTCGCGCTGGCCGGCCTTGTCGATCACCACCGGGACGCAGCCGGCGGCCATCGCCTCCACGGTGGTGATGCCGAAGTGCTCGAAGAGCCAGGGCGCCTGCTCCTCGTCCTCGCCCAGGCCGGTCGCCACCCAGAAGACCGCGCTGGAGGAGAACAGCTCCTCGACCAGGGCGCGGGGGGCGTTGGCGTGGATGCTGACGGGCAGGCCGGCGGCGGCCCGGCGGACCTCCTCGAGGTAGGGGCGCTGCGCCGGCTCGCAGCCGCCGACCAGGTGCAGCTCCCAGCCGTCCAGCCCGCCGGCGCGGACCATGCCGCCGAACGCCCGCACCAGCTCCAGCTGCTTCTTGGAGTGGCCGAGGCGGCGGCCGATGAAGCGGCCGACGCACAGCACCCGGCGGCGCTTGGGGCCCGGCCGCAGCTCGTGGACGGCGACGGGCGGGAACAGCACGTCGGCGTCGACCCCCCACAGCCGGCGGATCCAGCCGCGGGTGTACTCGGAGTTGGCCAGCACCCGCTGGTAGTGGCCGAGGAAGGCCAGGTCGGCCGGGTCGCGCAGCAGCCACGGGAAGCGCTCGCCCGCCCAGCGGCGCGGCTCCCAGCGGGCGTCGGCCATGCGCAGGCGGCTGACCGCCACCCCCAGGCTGCGGTCGTCGCCGGCGCCGGGCACGAAGGTGCCGCTGTCGAAGCTGACCTCCCGGTCGCGCTCGCTCGGCGGCAGGGCGAGCTCGTGGCGGCGGAAGCCGGCCGGGCTCGCCTCCAGGCGGGCTAGCTCGCGGCCGTCCTCGTGGCGCACCACCAGCTCGGCGGGGCCGGGCGCGCCGGGGCGGCCGAGGTCGAACACGATCCGCTTGTCCCGCCCCGGCGGGACCTGCAGGCTGGCGGCGCCGCTGCTCCACACCCAGGTGCGGCGGCGGCCGCCCTCCGGCGGGAACCAGCCGAGCCCCCAGCCGGCCAGGCCCGCGTTCGCCTTGCGCACGTGGCGGCCGAGCAGGCCGATCAGCCGCCGCCGCGCCCGGCCGAGGTCGTGGTCGAACGGGGTCGGGAAGTAGCACAGGTAGACGTTGTGGGCGGCCATCGCCCGCACCCTGCTCATGTAGGAGGCGTTGACGAACAGGTCGTAGCCGGCCGACAGGCGGGCCACGTCGGGCTCGCCCCGGTCGGGCACCACCCGCAGGGTCACCTTGCCGAGGTTGAGGCCGAGGTGGTCGGCGAGGATCTCCTTGCCGACGTCCTCGTGGGCGACCAGGTCGACGTCGTGGCCGTCGTCGGCGATCACCTGGGCGAGCATGCCGGAGTGCCGCTCGCCCCCGCCCATGGACTGCAGGAACCGGTTGTAGACCGCCACTTTCAAGGTCCGTCAGCCCCTGGCGACCACGTAGGTCTCGTTGCCCTGGTACAGGCCCCAGACCAGCTTGTCGTGGGCGCGGCGCAGCTCGCGGAGGGCCTCGGTGGCCTCCCGCAGCCGGCCGGCCAGGACCTTGACGACGTGGGCCAGCTGGAAGGCCCACTCCGGCTCGTGCGGCTCGGGCGCGCGCCCGAGGCGCTGCTGGCGGTGCGCCAGCGCCTCCTGCGCGGTGGCCATCGCCCGCTCGATCAGGTCGTCCAGCGGTGGCGGCACGGCCGGCTCCGGCACCAGGAACTCCGGCGGCGGGCCAGGGTGGTTGGCGGGGTTGGTGCCGCTGGTCTCCACCTCCAGGCCGGCCTGCCGGCAGAGGAACTCCAGCAGCGGCGGGTCGTAGAAGCGCACGTGGGTCGGGTCGCGCCAGAAGTCGTGGCTCAGCACCGAGTAGCAGGCCGGGTTGGGGGTGACGGCGACGAACCGGCCGCCGGGGCGGAGCACCCGGCGCACCCCGGCCAGCAGCCGGGCGACCTGGTCGGGGTCGAGGTGCTCGACGAAGTGGGCGCAGAACACCCCGCCGTAGGGGCCGGGCGGCCGCTCGGCGTGGAGCAGCTCGACGGCGTCGCCGAGGGTGACCTCCAGGCCGTCGGCCCGCGCCTTCTCGACCATGCCCTCGTCGGAGTCGACCCCCTCGGCGTGGACCCCGGACGCCTCCAGCAGGGCCAGGAACTCGCCGCGGCCGCAGCCCAGCTCCAGCACCGGGCCGAGGTCGGCGAACATCGGCACGTAGAACGCCAGCACCTCGCGCGTGTGCGCGGGGTCGAACGCCATGTAGGAGTAGTAGTCGCTCTCCAGCCGGGTCACGCTGCCGACCTTTCGCCTCGAGGCCCCCCCGTCACCTGGCACTCTACGACGCCGCCGCCAGGTCCGCTCGGCCGGTTATGCTTGGGCCGTGGCCGGGCTGGCAGCGGGGTGGGACAGGGTGGCGCGTCGCGCGCGCGTCGCCTGCAAGCGGCTGGCGTACTCCGGGTTCGGCCGGGACCGCTGGCAGCAGCCGGACCGGGTGCTCGCCGAGCTGCGGCTGCGGCCGGGCGACCGGGTCGCCGACCTCGGCGCCGGCGGCGGCTACTTCACCTTCCGCCTGGCCCGGGCGGTCGGCCCCGGCGGCGTGGTGTACGCGGTCGACACCGACCCGGACCTGCCGCCCGCCCTGCAGGAGGGGGCGGACCGGCGTGGCCTGCGCAACGTGGTCGGCGTGCTCGCCGACCCGCGGGACCCGCACCTGCCGGAGCCCGTCGACCTGGTGTTCCTCGCCCGCGCCTACCACCACATCCCCGACCGCCCCGCCTACTTCGCCAGGCTGGCCCGCCAGCTGAAGCCGGGCGGGCGCTTGGCGGTGGTGGAGGCCACGCCGGGCCGGCTGTACCGGCTGTTCCCGCACGCCACCGCGCCGGCGACGATCCGCTCGGAGCTGGAGGGGGCCGGCTACCGGGCGGTCGCCGAGCTGCACATCCTGCGCCGGCAGGGGTTCCTGGTGTTCGAGCGGCCCGGCGGGCCGGGCTGATGGGCGACCGGGAGACGCTGCTGCGCCCGGCGACCGAGGTGGCGGGGATGCTGCGCCGCCGGGAGCTGTCCTCCCGCGAGCTGACCGGGCTGCTGCTGGCGCGGATCGACCGCCTCAACCCGGCGCTGCGCGCGGTGGTCGAGCTGCGCGGCGAGGCGGCGCTGCGGGAGGCGGCCGCCGCCGACCAGGCCACCGCCCGCGGCGGCGAGCTGGGCCCGCTGCACGGCGTGCCCATGACCGTCAAGGACAGCTTCAACGTCGCCGGGCTCCACACCACCTGGGGCAACCCCGACTTCAAGGACTACGTGGCGGACCGGGACGCCACCGTGGTGCGGCGGCTGCGCCGGGCCGGCGCGGTCGTGGCCGGCAAGACCAACGTGGCGTTCATGCTCGGCGACTTCGGGCAGACCACCAACCCGCTGCACGGCACCACCAGCAACCCGTGGGACACCGGCCGCACGCCCGGCGGCTCCTCCGGCGGGGCGGCCGCGGCGGTGGCCGCCGGCCTGACGTTCCTTGAGTACGGCTCGGACCTGGTCGGCTCGGTGCGCATCCCGGCGAGCTTCTGCGGCGTGTACGGGCTGAAGCCGACCGCCCGGACCGTGCCGCTGACCGGGTTCCAGCCGCCCGGCCCGCCGGCGCCGCCCAGCGAGGCGACCTGGCTGTCGGCGGTCGGGCCGCTGGGCCGCTCCGCGGCCGACCTGCGGGCGGCGCTGGCGGTCACCGGCGGGCCCGAGGGCCAGGCCGCCAAGGCCTGGTCGTGGGCCCTGCCGCCGCCGCGCCAGCGGCGGCTGGGGCGCTTCCGCGTCGGGGTGGTGCTCGACCACCGGCGCGCCCCGGTCTCCGGCGAGGTCGCCGCGCCGCTGTCGGACGCGGTGGACGCCGTCGCCCGCGCCGGCGCCGGCGTCGTCGAGGGCTGGCCCGACGGCGTGGACCCCGAACGGGAGGCCGAGTCGTTCGGCTTCCAGGTGGGCCTGTTCTTCGCCTTCCAGCAGCCCGGCGAGGACGCCACGCCGCTCTCGGAGGTCGCCGAGCAGGAGCGGCGGCGCGTGGCCTGCAGGGCGGCCTGGGGCCGCTACTTCGAGCAGGTCGACGTGTTTCTGTGCCCGGCGAACTTCACGCCCGCGTTCCCGCACGACCCCCGGCCGTTCGACCAGCGCACGGTCGCCACCCCCGAGGGCGAGCGGCCCTACGCCGACCAGGCGTTCTGGGTGGCGCACGCGTCACTGCCCGGGCTGCCCGCGGTGGCGGCGCCGGTCGGGCGGACGCCCGGAGGGCTGCCCGTCGGGGCGCAGGTGATCGGCCCGCTGCACGAGGACGACACCGCCATCACCTTCGCCGAGCTGCTCGCCGACCAGGTCGGCGGCTACCAGCCCCCGCCGCTGTAGCGTGGACCTGCGACTGCAGGGCCGGCGCGCGCTGGTGACCGCCGCCAGCAGCGGGATCGGCAAGGGCTGCGCCGCGGCGCTGGCCGAGGAGGGCGCGCAGGTGTTCATCTGCGCCCGCGACCCGCAGCGCCTCACCGCCGCAGCCGCGGAGATCGGCGCCCGCGGCCTGCTGGCCGTCGACCTCACCTCCCCGGGCGACACCGACCGGCTGGTCGCCGCCGCCGCCGAGCGCCTCGGCGGCCTGGACATCCTGGTGACCAACGTCCCCAACCCCAGCCCGGGCGGGTTCGACCAGATGAGCGACGACGACTGGGACCGGGCGCACCAGGCGACCCTGATGAGCGTGGTGCGGCTGGTCCGGCTGGCGCTCCCCTGGCTGGCCCGCTCGCCCGCCCCCCGGATCGTCAACCTCAGCTCCACCGCGGCGCAGGAGGTCCTGCCCGGCCGGCTGTTCTCCGCGGCCTACCGGTCGGCGCTGGCGGCGCTGGCCAAGCACCTGTCGCTGCAGACCGCGGCCCAGGGCGTGACCGTCAACGTGATCGCGCCGGGGAGCATCCTCACCCCCGACTGGGACGAGGCCTCCGCCCGCCAGGCCGCCAAGGGCGTCCCCCTCGGCCGGCTGGGGTCGGCCCGGGAGGTGGGGGCGCTGTGCGCCTTCCTCTGCTCCGAGCAGGCCGCCTACGTCACCGGGCAGACGTTCGTGATCGACGGTGGCGTCAGCTCGGTGATCAGGTAACGCGTTTGGAGGTTGACCTGCTGGCCACTCTCCGTCTATGAAGCACTACGGAGAGTAGTTCCCGGTGTAACGCTCATGCCCTCCCCGTCGGCCTACCGGGAGGGAGACAACGACGTCTGGGAGGAGAAGGCATGCGCAAGCCGTTGCGCCTCTTGGTGCTTGCCGCGGTGGCCGCGCTGCTGGCGGCGCCGGCGGGGAGCGCGTTCGCGCTCAACGCCGACACGCTGGTCACCGTCGGCAGCCCCACCGCGCCGTTCTCGGCGAACAAGCAGAACGAACCGGCTGTCGCGATCGACGCCAACCACCCGAGCGTGCTGGCCGCGGGCGCGAACGACAACATCGACATGGAAGCCTGCAACGCCGGCACCGACAACACCTGCCCCTTCACCGACGGCGTCGGCGTCTCCGGCGTCTACTTCTCCTTCGACAGCGGCACCACCTGGGTGCAGCCGACCTACACGGGCTTGAGCGCCCGCAACTGCACCGGCGCGGTCGGCGACACCGACCCGCCCTGCGTGCCGCAGGTCGGCCCGATCGGCACGCTGCCCGGTTACTACGAGGCTGGCCTGGTCTCCGACGGCGACCCGGCGGTCGCCTTCGGTCCCGTGTACGCCAACGGCAGCTTCTCGTGGGCGAACGGGTCGCGCCTGTACTACGCGAACCTGACCTCCAACCTCCCCGGCGGGCAGGCGTTCAAGGGCTTCGAGGCGATCGCGGTGTCGCGGGTCGACGGGCCGGCCGCCACCGGGCTGACCGCCGCCACGGTGGCCAACCAGGCCAACTGGAAGGCGCCGGTGATCGTCAGCAAGCAGAACGCGGCGCTGTTCTCCGACAAGGAGCAGGTCTGGGCGGACAACGCCTCCTCCAGCCCCTTCTTCGGCCACGCCTACATCTGCTCCGCCGCCTTCCGCAGCGTCCCCAGCCGCTCGCAGCCGCTGGTGGTGGCGACCTCCACCAACGGCGGTGACAGCTGGACCACCCACCAGGTCACCCCGGCATCCAACAACCCCGTCAGCCCGCAGGGCTTCGGCCGCTCCGGCTGCACCATCCGGACCGACAGCCACGGCGTCGCCTACGTGTTCGCCTACCAGTTCGCCGCCGGCTTCCCCGGCGCCGGGGTCCAGGTCATGTCCATCTCGACCGACGGCGGCCAGCACTGGACCAAGGCGCGGCCGATCATCCCCGCCACCGACCTGTGCAACGCCTTCGAGCCGTCGATCGCGCGCTGCGTCGAGGACGGGATCGGCGGCGCCCGCGACGACCTCGGGCCCGACCCGAGCGTGGACATCGCCAACGGCGCGCCGACCGGCGCCGACGCCACCAACCAGATCGTCAACTCGTGGGCCGACGGCCGCGACGGCCTCAACCACGAGCACGTGATGTTCTCCACCTCCACCAACGGCGGCGCCTCCTGGACCGCCGCCAGGGCGATCGAGACGGCCGGGGACCGCGGCTACTACGCGGCGCCGGCGATCTCGCCGGACGGGACCGAGGTCTGGGTGGTGTACAACGCCTTCACCACCCCGTTCCGCAACGACACCACCTCGCCGCGGAACCTGGTCGGCGTGGTCAAGCACGCCGACGTGACCGGCGGCACCGTCGGCGCCTTCGCCGAGGTCCACCGAAGCCCCGGCGGCGACCCCAGGGGCAGCAGCCAGAACAACCTGGCCGCCGAGTTCCTGGGCGACTACGTCTACGCCGCGGCCACCCGCACCTACGGCGCCGCGGTGTGGAACGACACCAGGCGCGCCGCCGACTGCCCCGCGATCGACACCTACCGTCAGGCGCTCCACGACGAGGCGGTGGCGGTGGGCGCCCCGGTGGCCGACCCGGAGGAGCCGCGCGGTGAGGAGGACGCCGTCCACCAGGCGTTCAAGACCCAGGAGCCGGACGCGGTCGCACCGCCGGTGCAGTCGGTCTGCCCGGGGACGTTCGGCAACTCCGACATCTTCGGCGGCACCTACGCCAACCCGTAGGCCGTAGGCGGGTTCACTGGAAGGGGCACCGGTCCGGTGCCCCTTCCGTTCTGCCCGCTACGGACTGAGGCGGTCGAACGGCCAGCCGGAGACCACGGCCTGCATGGGCCGGCCCTCGACCACGGCCCGGAAGTGGACCCGTTCCGGGCTGGCGGGGTCGTCGCCGAGGCGGAAGCCGCCCGCCTCCAGCTCGGTCAGGGGCTCCTGGTCGCCCCACGGCCAGACCAGCAGCAGGCCGCCGGTGCCGTCCGGGCGGATCTCCACCTGCGGCACCCACGGGTTGTAGGCGGCGTAGGTCCCGACCAGCGCCGCGAGCTCGCCGGGGAGCGGCCGCCCGGCCCCGGCGGCGGGCTGCTCGTCGTGGGCCTCGCCCTGGGCGGGCGGCGGGTCGGCGGGCAGCTCCCGACCCAGCGCCGCCGCCCGCAGCAGCGCCAGCCCGTGGTCGACGACCGGCCAGCTGCTGGCGGGGTACCGGCGGCGCCGCCAGGGGCCGTTGTACAGCGCCACCACGCCCACCCCGGTCTCGGCGCAGCCGTAGGCGTAGCTGCCGAAGCCGGGGCAGTCGCCCGCGTGCCCGACGCGCCGGTAGCCGGCCTCGACGTCGACCTCCACGCCCAGCCCGTACCCGTACCCCTCGCCCTCGGGGAGCCCGAGGGCAGGGGTCGTCATCAGCCGGTGGTACCCGAGGTCCAGCAGCGGCGGCTCGCCGGTGAGCAGGGCGCGCAGGAACCGGCCCAGGTCGGCGGCGGTGCACAGGGTCGAGCCGGCGCCGCTGGCCGTCGGCACCCACGGGGCGGGGACGAACCCGCCGTCGGCCAGTTCCAGGTGGCCGGTGGCGGCGCGCGCCTGCGCCTCGGCGGTGGTGACCGCCTCCGACGCCGTCATGCCGCAGGGGTCCAGCACGTGCCGCTGGATCGCCTCGGCGTAGGAGCAGCCGGCCACCCGTTCCAGCACCAGCCCCAGCAGGCCGTAGCCGACGTTGGAGTAGAAGAAGCGCTCCCCGGCAGGCCACCCGGGCGGGGTCCCGGCCAGGGCCAGCGCCTCCACCACCGGCGAGGGCGAGGCGTCCAGGCCGGCGACGATCCCGGCGGTGTGGGCCAGCAGGTGCCGCAGGCGGATCGGGCCGAACGGCGCCGGCAGTGGTAGCCAGGGCAGCTGCTGGTGGACGGCCGCGTCCAAGTCGACCCGGCCGGCCTGCGCCTCGCGCAGCAGCGCCACCGCCGTCATCGCCTTGCCGATCGACGCGATCGGCAGCAGCGCGTCCGTGCCGAGCGGCCGGCCGGAGGCGGCTTCGGCGACGCCGACCGCGAACTCGTGCCGCCAGCCACCCGGGCCGACCAGGGCGACCACCAGGCCGGGGGTGCGCAGCCGCTGACGCGCGAAGGCTTCCAGCCGCGCGGCCGCGGCCGCCAGCTGCCCAGGCCCGGCCACAGTACACCTCCCTCGCTTGCCTCCCGACCATACCGGCGCCGCCGGGATCCAGGTCAGGAACAGACGTCGTAGCTGGCTTACGTCGTGTCATTACGTTGAGGGTGTCTTGTGCCCCTCGTCCCGAACGGCGAATATCGCCGATCTTGCCGCAGCCTGCGCCCGGCCTTGGCGGCGGGGTATCCACGTTCGGCGGTGTGGAGGGTTGGGTGGTGCCGTCTCGGTCTCGGTCCGTCGGCCTGTCGGTTCTGGTCGCCGTGGTGGCGCTGCTGGGCGGTGTGGCCGTCCCGGCCGGGGCGGCCTCGGCCTTGCCGCTGCGACAGCGCGAGTTCAACCCCAGCGGGGCGTGGTCCTGGTTCGCCGACCCGCGGGCGGTCTACCACGTGGGCGTCCACCGCCGCACCTTCGTGGGCTGGGTCACCAGCGCCGGCGACGTGCAGGTGGGCAGCTACGACCACGACACCGGCGTGCGCGTGGTCGCCACGGTGAAGGCAAGGTTCCAGGTCGACGACCATGCCAACCCGTCGCTGCTGGTTCGTCCCGACGGCCACCTGCTCATCTTCTGGTCGGGCCACGGCGGCGGCACGATGTACTACCGGCGCAGCGCGCAACCCGAGGACGTCTCGGCCTGGGAGCCGGAGCGGACCGTGCCGACCAACACCTCGGGGATCTACGGGTACACCTACCCCAACCCGGTGCAGCTGTCGGCCGAGGGCAACCGCATCTGGCTGTTCTGGCGCGGCGGCAACTTCAATCCGACGTTCTCGACCTCCAGCAACGCCACCAGTTGGGCGCCGGCGCGGACGCTGATCAGCGTCCCCGCGCAGCGCCCCTACGTGAAGTACGCCAGCAACGGCGTCGACACCATCCACCTGGCCTTCACCCAGGCACACCCGGACAGCCTGGTCACCAACATCTACTACGCCCGCTACCAGGCCGGCAGCTTCTACCGAGCCAACGGTGCGCTGATCGAGCCGGCCAGCGCGCTGCCGTTCACGCCCGCGCAGGCCGACCTGGTCTACGACGCCGCCGCCCATGGCGGCGTCAGGGCGTGGGTCCACGACGTCGCCTTCGACGCGGCCAGCCGCCCGATCGTGGTGTTCGCGACCTTCCCCGCCAGCAGCGACCACCGCTACCACTACGCCCGCTGGACCGGCGCCGCCTGGGAGGACCGCGAGTTCGCGCGGGCGGGTGGGACCATGAACGGCGACCCGACCCAGCCCTACTACTCCGGCGGGCTCACCCTGGACCACGCCGACCCTTCCCAGGTGCTGGTGGCGCGGCAGGTCAGCGGCCACTTCGAGATCCAGGCGTACCGGACCAGCGACGGCGGCCACAGTTGGACCTCGCGGGTGGTCACCGCGGGCTCCGGTCGCGGCAACTACCGGCCGGTCCGGCCCCGTGGCCAGCCCGGCACCGACATGGACCTCGTCTGGATGCGCGGCGGCTACCCCAGCTACCACAGCTACCAGACCGCCATCGACGTGGAGGCCCTGAGCCGCGACGCGGTCCAGCCGGCCGCAGTCGCCCAGGACCTCAGGCAGCTGCAGGTGCTGGCCGGCGACGGGACCGGCGCGCTGATCAGCAAGGGCTACGGCGCCACCGGGTGGTCCGGATGGGCCGACCTGGGTCTCGGCCCATCCGGGGACGGCCTGGGCCAGCCAGCCGTCGCCTCCCCGGCGGCCGGGCGCGTGGACGCCTTCGCGGCCGACCAGGTGACCGGCCACCTGCTGCAACGCACCATGACCGGCGGTTCGTGGAGTGGCTGGGCCGACCGGGGCACCGGACCAAGCGGGCACGCCGTCGGTGGGGCGGCCGCGGTGTCGTGGGGTCCGGGGCGCCTGGACGTATTCGCGCGCGACCTGGTCACCAGCGACCTGGTGCATTGGTGGTTCGACGGCAGCTGGCATGGGCCGCAGCCACTGGCGGCCACCCCGGGCGGCGCCTTCGTCCCCGGCGTGGCGGCGTGGGCGCCGCACCGGCTGGACGTGTTCGCCATCACCAGCCAGGGCCAGCTGGCGCACCTGTACTACGACGGGGCCTGGCACCCGTGGCAGTCGCTCGGCGCCGGCCCGGGCGGGGTCGCCTACCAGGCGCCGGCGGCGGTGGCCGCCTGGGGCCTGCGCCGCCTGGACGTGTTCGCGGCCACCAGCGGCGGCAGGGCGCTCGCCCACCGGTGGTTCAGCGGCGTCGGCAGCGCCGCCTGGCACGGGCCCGAGACGCTGGCCGCCGGCACCGGCCCCGACCGGCTGCCGCTGTCGGGCATGGCGGCCGCCAGCTGGGCGGCGGGCCGCCTGGACGTGTTCAGCAGCAACGCCCGCACCCACGGGCTGCTGCACACCTGGTTCGACGGCAGCTGGCACGGGCCGCAGCACCTGGACTTCAGCGGCGCCGCCACGGCGGTGCTGGCCGACCCCAACCCACGAACCACGCCCATCCCGGTGCCCCCACGCATCCTCGACCTGGGCGACGACTGACCCGGCCGCACTGGCATCTACCCATTCGCTACGAAGGGTTCCAAATTACCAAGGATCGCGAGGCAGACCCTTTCTTGCGTGCTCTTACCAAATGGGCTGAAGGGATGTACCGTGACGCTATCTAGCGATTCGGCGCATGCAAGAGGTCTGCCATGCTTAGCCGATTCCACGTTGCGCTGTTGGCCGCTGCGCTCTTCCTGTTCGCCATCGTTCCAGCGCGGTCGGTGGTTGTGGATGGCAACGTTTCGAGCGTCGCAGCCGAAGACGTTGCCGGGTCGGTCCTTGCGCTCGTTGGCGACCTCGTGCCCGACCGCGGTGCGCCGGGAGGTGGACTGGGAAACGCGGACGCCGTTCATGACCTCATGGTCTCGCACCAGCCAGCCGCCTATATCCACTTGGGCGACCTGCAGTATGAATGCGGCGACCTCGCCAACTTTCTTCAGAACTACGACTTCGTCTGGGGCGACAAGTTCGATGACATCTACCCGGTGATCGGCAACCACGAGTATTGCAACGGCTCCCACCCAAACGCCGAAGGCTACTTCACCTACTTCGGCGCCAAGGCCAAGCCCTCGGGGGCCAGCTACTACTCCTTCAACGTGCTGCTGCCAACAGGCGGCCACTGGCACGTTCTCGTGCTGAACTCTAATTGCTCGGTATGGGCGCCGGCACCTGGCTGTGGGCTCACCCAGGCGATGGAGAACTGGGTTCGTGCTGACCTGGCCGCCGACGACGCGCTGTGTGAGCTGGCCGTGTGGCACGAACCGGCGTTTGGGACCAACGTGCCGTTCGGGCAGAAGACCGAGATGCGGATTCCTTGGTGGACGCTGGAGAACCGCGGGGTCGACGTGATCATGACCGGCCACAGCCACCGCTACGAGCGCCTCCGGCGGATGATCCACACGGGAGCGGCGAACAGCACCAGGGGCATTTCGTCCACGATCATCGGCGTCGGCGGCAAGAGCCACACGCCGTTCGTTGGGCCGTTCGTGCCCAACAGCCTGGTGCACTACGACGACTTCTTCGGCTTCGTCAAGATGGTGCTTCGCGCCGACGGCTGGACGCAAGCGTTCAAGACCATCGACGGGCGGTCGCTCGACGCGGTGTCTGGCGGCTGCCACTAGATTTGGTCAGCTGTCGGCGCAAGACCGCGAACTCGTGCCGCCAGCTGCCCGGGCCCGGCCAGGCCGTCAGGCGCCGCGGCGGCGCTCGCGGGCGGTGCGGGCCAGCGACACCAGCCCGCGGACGGCCAGCCCGGCGGCGACCAGCGGGGTGAGCAGGACGCGCGGGTCGCCGGCGTAGCGGCGGCGGTAAAACCGGACGGTGCTGCGGTGGTGGTGGACGACCTTGCGGTAGGGGGCCGAGCGGGTGGAGCCCCCGACGGTGTGCTCGACGTGGGCCTGCCCGTCGTAGACCACCCGCCAGCCGGCCCGCTGCAGCCGCAGGCACAGGTCCATGTCCTCGAAGTACATGAAGTAGCCGGGGTCGAAGCCGCCGACCGCGTCGAAGGCGGCGCGGCGCAGCAGCATGCAGGCGCCCGACACCCAGTCGACCGCCACCGGCCGGCTGCGGTCCAGGCCGGTCAGGTGGTAGCGGCGGGTGGCCGGGTTGCCGGGCCACACCGGCGCCAGCAGCGCGTGCAACCCGCCGACCAGCAGCGAGGGGAAGCCGCGCCCGGTCGGGTAGTCGGTGCCGTCGGGGTTGCGCAGGTGCGGCCCGACGCAGCCGATCCGCGGGTCGGCCTCGCCGGTGGCCAGCAGGCGGGCGAGCGAGCCGGGCTCCAGGCGGGTGTCGGGGTTGGCGACCAGCAGCCAGGGGGCGTGGACGGCGGCGGCGCCCCGGTTGGCGGCGGCGGAGTAGCCGACGTTGGCGGGGTTCTCGATCACCTTCACGCCGGCGGCGCGCGCCACCCCGGCCGAGTCGTCGCGGGAGGCGTTGTCGACCACCACCACCTCGACCTCGTGCGGCGCCGCCGCGGCGGGCAGCGAGCCGATGCAGGTGGGCAGGTCGGCGGCGCTCTCGTAGCTGACCAGGACCGCCGCCACCAGGGTGGGCGCAGGCTCTCGCAGCGTGGCCTCCTCTGGGGCGTGGCGGGCGACGGGCAGCATCCTACCGCCGCCGGTCAGTGCCGGCTGTCCCAGTCGCCGACCACCGGCGTCCCCGGCGCCTGCTGGGGGAAGCTGGCGCCGGCGGCGCCGCCGACGAGGCTGTTCTTCAGGTACCACCTGGCGCCGGCGCGCAGCAGCCCGGGGGTCCAGGTGCCGTTGCCGTCCCAGTCGCCCGCGAACGGCCGGTCGTCGAGCCGGCCGAAGCGGACGTGGAACTGCGCGTGCCCGCTGCTCAGCGTGCGGCGGAACCAGAAGGTGCCGCTGCGGTGCACGCCCGGGTCGAAGTCCCCGTCGCCGTCCCAGTCGCCGACCAGGAAGCGGTCGCCCGGCCGGCCGAAGCGGAAGCGGGGCACGTCGTGGGGGCCGCTGCTGTTGCGGTCGCGCAGGTACCAGACGCCGCCCCGGACCACCCCTGGGGTCCAGGTGCCGTCGCCGTCCCAGTCGCCGACCACGAACCGGTCGCCGGGCCGGCCGTAGGTGAAGGCCGGCACGTCGTTCGGGCCGCTGGACCGGTTGCGCAGGTAGAAGGTGTTACCGACGACCACCCCAGGGCTC
>DASQWY010000588.1:0-3603 GCA_035640005.1 Actinomycetes bacterium | reverse complement strand
CAGACCTGGCCCATCCCGCCGGCCGCCAGCCACCGGCGCAGCTGGTACCGGCCAGCGAGGGGGCATTCGGTGACGACCGCCGACATTGGCCCCGCATACCCAACGACCACGGACGGTAACTGCCATCTCGGACCCGGCTCGGTAGCATCCGGGCATGGAGATCGCCGAGGCGCTGCGGGCGCGGCTGGCCGCCGCCGGCCTCCAGCCGCCCGCCGACCCTCGGGAACGGCAGCGGATGGAGCGCGACCTGGCCGTCCACCTGGAGCGGGTGGCGGCGCTGGCGCGGGCGGCGGAGCTGGGGCCGCAGGACCCGCCGCACACCGACCCGACCGGGGCGGCGCGGCGCCGGTGACCTCCAGCGTCGCGCTGGTGGAGGAGGCGCTCGGGCGGATCGAGGCGCTGGACGGGCGGCTCGGCGCGTTCGTGACGGTGCTCGCCGACCAGGCGAGGGCGGAGGCGGCGGCCAGGGACGCCGAGCGGGCGGCCGGGCGGCCGCTGGGGCCGCTGCACGGCCGGCCGGTGGCGGTCAAGGACCTGGTCGACGTGGCGGGCGTGGTGACCGCGGCGGGGTCGCCGAAGCTGGCGGCCAACCGGGCGGAGCGGGACGCGCCGGTGGTGGAGCGGCTGCGCCAGGCCGGCGCGGTGGTCGTCGGCAAGACCCGCACCCACGAGTTCGCCTACGGCGTGCTCACCCCCGGCACGGTGAACCCCTGGGACGAGCGCCGCATCGCCGGCGGGTCCAGCGGTGGCTCGGCCGCGGCGGTCGCGGCCGGCCTGGTCAACCTGGCGGTCGGCAGCGACACCGCCGGGTCGGTCCGCATCCCGGCCGCCTGCTGCGGGGTGGTCGGGCTCAAGCCGACCTGGGGCGCCGTGCCCACCGGCGGGGTGTGGCCGCTGTCGTGGTCCTGCGACCACGTCGGCCCGATCGCCGCCGGCGTGGCCGAAGCGGCCGCGCTGTTCGAGGTCCTCTCCGGCGAGCCGGCGCCGCCGCCCGCACCGGCTGGCCCGCTGCGCCTCGGGCGCCTGGTCGGCGAGGACCTGGCGCAGGTGGACCCGGCCGTCACCGGGGCGCTCGACCGGTTGTGCGCGCGGCTGGAGCGTGGCGGCGCGCGGGTCGAGGAGGTGGAGCTGCCGCTGGCGGCCGCGCGGGCGGCGGTGGCCACGATCGTGCTGCCCGAGCTGGCCGCGGTGCACGAGCGCCTGCTGGCCCAGACCGGCGAGGAGGGCTACGGCCGGCGCGTGCTCGCCGCCATCCGGCTCGGCCGCGGCGCGCTGGCCACCGAGTACCTGGCCGGACTGCGCTACCGCGGCCGCTTCGTGGCCCTGGTCGAGGAGTCGCTCGGCGGCCGCGACGCGCTGCTGCTGCCGACCATCCCGGTGGTGGCGCCGGAGCGCGGCAGCCAGGTGCTCCGGCTCGGCGACGGGCGCGAGCTGGGCGTCCAGGAGGCGCTGACCGCCCTGCCCGGCGCGTTCAACTGCTCCGGCTCGCCGGTGGTGTCGCTGCCCGCCGGGCTGGTCGACGGGCTGCCGGTGGGGGCGTCGCTGGTCGGACGGATCGGCGGCGACCACCAGCTGCTGCGGGTCGCCGCCACGGTCGAGGCCGCCGCCGGCTTCAGCGCGCGGCCCGCCCTCCACGCCTGACGCGGGGGCCGCGTCAGGGGCAGATCGCGGACTTCAGCGTCACCGTGGACTTGACGCTCGGCGGATCCAGGATGTGGAGGTAGTCGGTGACGGTGTCGGTCCTGGAGGGGCGGTTGCCGGACACGTCGTGCGGGCCGACGGTGGTCGCCTCGTAGGCGCTGCCACCGCCCGCCCCTTCCACCGTCGAAGAGTGGTCCCAGTAGAAGTGGAAGATGCCGCTCCCCGTGAACTTGATCCTGACGAGGAAGCGGACCTTGAAGTCGTAGCCCCCGAGCTTCGAGGGCGTGCACGAGGGCGTGGCCAGCACCTCGGGGGGCGCGGCGATCTGTAGCGGCCCTCCGTCGGTGGTGGTGGTGGTGGTGGTGGTGGTGACCCCGGTGGTGGTGCTGGTCGGCGTGGTGGTGGTAGTGCGGCCGGTGGTCCTGGTGGAGCCGCCGCCGCCCGACCCGGCCTGACCGCCCGCACCGCCCGCACCGCCCACAGTCCCGGTCCCGCCGGCGGCCTGCCCACCGCCGCCGCGGTGGCCAGCAGCGCCACCCGGGCGCGCCGCGACCCTTGGGGCGGCGCCGGGTCCCCATCCATCGCCGGCCTCCCTCGACCGTCAAGTTGGGCAGAGCGTACCGGGGTCGTCGCCGTGAGGAATCCGGGAATTCCCTATCCCTGGCGGCCCGCCGGCGTGGCCAGTCGCCGCGCCAGCTCCGCCTTGGAGTGGACGCCGAGCTTGCGGTAGGCCTTGGCGAGGTTGGCCTCCACGGTCTTCGGGCTGATGAACAGCCGCGCCGCGATCTCGCGGTTGGTGAGCCCCTCGCCGGCCAGGTCGCTGATCCGGCGCTCGGTCTCGGTCAGCTCGCTGGCCGGCGGCCGGACCGGGCGCGCCCGCGCCAGCTCGGCGCGCGCCTGGGCCACCCACAGCGGCGCGCCGATCCGCTCGAACTCCGCCAGCGCCTCGGCCAGGGCGGCGGCGGCGAGCTGCTTCTCCCTGCGCCGGCGGCGCAGCCGCCCCAGCGCGAGCAGGGTGCGCGCCCGCTCGCCCGGCATGGCGAGCGCAGCGTGCGCCGCGACCGCGCGCTCCAGCGCCGCGGCCGCGCCGTCCAGGTCGCCGGCGGCCGCCAGCAGCAGCCCGCGGCAGCGGGCGCCGGTCGCGACCGCCCAGCCGCGGCCGAGCTCCCGCCCCCGCGCCTCCAGCGGCGCCGTCAGCCGTTCCGCCCGCTCCAGCTCGCCCAGCGCGACCAGCGCCTCGATCGCATCCGGGAGGTAGAAGCACACGAACGGCTCGCCGATGCCGCGCGCCTCCACCTCGTCGACCAGCGGGCGCAGCGTCGTGGCGGCGCCCCGAGGGTCGCCGAGCGACAGGTCGAGCACGGCCAGGGCGGACAGCGCCCAGGGGATGCGGATCTTCCAGCCGGTGCGCCCGGAGCCGGCGATCCCCTCCGCCGCCTCGGCCCTGGCGGCGTCCGCCCGGCCCTGCCAGGCGTGCACCAGCGAGCACAGGCAGCGCGCGAACGCCTGCATGGTCTCGCTGCCCGCCTGCGCCGCCAGCTCCAGCGCCGCGCCGGCCGCGCGCTCCGCCGCGGCGAGGTCGCCACCGAGGCATTCCAGCCACGCCAGGTTGGTGAGCACGAACGGCAGGTCGCTCTCCTCGCCGCGCTCGGTGATCAGCGCGCGCAGCCCGCCGAACCTGGCCCGCGCGCCCTCCAGGTCGCCCACGTACAGGGCCAGCAGCCCGGCGATCAGCGTGGGGCGCAGGTAGATCATGGTCTGCCGGTCGGGATCCTCCAGTTCGAGCGAGCGGGCGAGCCGCGCGCCGTCCACCCCCTGGCCGCGCAGGAAGCCGATCATCGCCGAGCCCGCCAGCGTCTCGGCGAGCAGGGGCCGGTCGCCGAGGCGCTCGGCCCCTGCCACGGCCTGCCCGATGTGGCCCGCCGCCGCGCCGAAATCGCCGACGGCCACGCTCGCGAACGC
>DASQWY010000587.1:0-5393 GCA_035640005.1 Actinomycetes bacterium | reverse complement strand
CGGCGGCGTGGGTAGTCGCTGACCGGGCGTGAACCGATCGGGATCTAACTGGGTGGGCTGTGTTCGAGCGGCTGACCGTGGCCACGGGTGGTGTTGGGGCGAGCGCGATGGGCGCAGGGATGGAGCGTCGGGACTCCGTCGCCGGCATCGGGGCCAGGTTCGATGTCGGGAGGGTCATGTAGCCTCTGACCTGCACGAACGACTGAGGGAGCGGCCCAGATCGTGGTATACTCGCAGGGGATCTTCCCCCTCTCCGCGCACCGCGTCTTGCGCCCGCCGGGTCGTGCCCACGACGGCGTGCCTGACCACGCCGTGCCTGTGTTGTGGGCCTGATGAGGAGTCAAATGGTCACGAGCTACACCGCCGAGGACATCACCGTCCTGGAAGGGCTGGAGGCCGTCCGCAAGCGGCCGGGCATGTACATCGGCTCGACCGGGCCGCGCGGTCTGCACCACCTGGTCTACGAGGTCGTCGACAACGCGGTCGATGAGGCCCTGGCCGGCTTCTGCACCAGGATCGACATCACCCTCACGGCCGACGGCGGTGTCCGGGTGTTCGACGACGGCCGCGGCATCCCGGTCGACGAGCACCCGGTCGAGCACCGCTCGGCGCTCGAGGTGGTCATGACCACCCTGCACGCCGGCGGCAAGTTCGGCGGCGAGTCCTACGCCGTCTCCGGGGGCCTGCACGGCGTCGGCGTCTCCGTGGTCAACGCGCTCTCCAAGCGGCTGGACGTCGAGGTGGTCCGCGACGGGCACAGGTACCAGCAGAGCTACGAGCGTGGCATCCCCACCGCGCCCATGGAGTCGGTCGGCCGGGCCAGGGGCCACAGCTCGACGATCGCGTTCTGGCCCGACCCGGACGTCTTCGAGGAGACCGAGTTCCGCTTCGAGACCATCTCCAACCGCATGCGCGAGATGGCCTTCCTCAACGCCGGGCTCCGCATCACCCTCACCGACGAGCGCGGCTCCGAACCCAAGTCCGAGGTGTACGAGGCTCCCGGCGGCATCCGAGACTTCGTCGCCCACCTGAACTCCACCAAGGAGCCCGTCCACCAGCAGATCATCTACTTCGAGAGCAGGGCGAACTCCCATTTCGTGGAGGTCGCCATGCAGTGGAACTCGAGCTACAACGATGCCGTCTCCACCTTCGCCAACACCATCAACACCCACGAGGGCGGCACCCACGAGGAGGGTTTCCGCGCCGCGCTGACCTCGACGGTCAACCGCTACGCGCGGACCAACGCGCTGCTCAAGGAGAAGGACCCCAACCTTACCGGCGACGACGTCCGCGAGGGCCTGACGGCGATCGTCTCGGTGAAGCTGCGCGAGCCCCAGTTCGAGGGGCAGACCAAGACCAAGCTCGGCAACACCGACGTCAAGGGCTTCGTGCAGACGGCCACCACCAGCGCGCTCAACGAGTGGTTCGAGGAGCACGGTCCGCAGGCCAAGGCCATCGTGGTCAAATGCATCCAGGCGGCCAGGGCGCGCATGGCCGCCCGCAACGCCCGCGAGCTGACCAGGCGCAAGTCGCTGCTCGAGTCCTCCTCGCTGCCCGGCAAGCTGGCCGACTGCTCCTCGCGCGACCCGCGCCAGGCAGAGCTGTTCATCGTCGAGGGCAACTCGGCCGGTGGCTCGGCCAAGGAGGCCCGCAACCGCACCTTCCAGGCGATCCTGCCGATCCGCGGCAAGATCCTGAACGTCGAGAAGGCCCGGCTGGACCAGGCGCTCAAGAACGTCGAGATCCAGTCCATCATCACCGCGATGGGGACCGGCATCGGCGAGGACTTCGACCTCACCAAGGCCCGCTACAACAAGATCGTGATCATGGCGGACGCGGACGTGGACGGGTCCCACATCCGCACGCTGCTGCTCACCTTCCTGTTCCGCTTCCTGCGCGGCCTGGTCGAGTCGGGCTTCGTCTACATCGCGCAGCCGCCGCTCTACAAGATCAAGTACGGCCGCAGCGACAACGACGTCTTCTACGCCTACTCCGAGGCCGAGCGCGAGCAGTGGTTCCGGCGCAACCCCAGCAGGTCCAAGGGCGTCCGGCCGCAGCGGTACAAGGGCCTCGGGGAGATGAACGCCGACGAGCTGTGGGAGACGACCATGGACCCCGAGCGGCGCACGCTGCTCCAGGTCGGCCTCGAGGACGCCGCCATCGCCGACGAGATCTTCACCATCCTCATGGGCGAGAACGTCGAGAACCGCCGCAACTTCATCCAACGCAACGCCAAGGACGTCCGTTTCTTGGATATCTGACCCATGCAAACAACGCACTCCAACCAAGGCACAGGCGCTCTTGGGAGGAATCGGGGCACCACGGCGAGGCCCGATGCGGGCCGGGTAGTTGGGGGGGTTCGGGGGGGAGCGGGCTCCCCCCCGAATGAACCGGGGCCTATGGGTGCGTCGGACCCGCCCCCGACTCACAATTAGCTAACCGAAAGGAACTCACCCCGTGCCGGACGCCAGGCGCATCGAGCCCATCGAAATAGAGGAGGAGATGCAGCGCTCCTTCCTCGATTACGCCATGAGCGTGATCGTGGCGCGAGCGCTCCCGGACGTGCGCGACGGCCTCAAGCCGGTGCACCGTCGCATCCTCTGGGGGGCGAACGAGGAGGGCGTGCGGCCGCCCAACGGGCGCCGCAAGTCGTCCTACATCGTCGGCTCGGTGCTCGGTAAGTACCACCCCCACAGCGACACGGCCGTCTACGACGCGATGATCCGGCTCGGCCAGGACTTCGCCTCGCGCTACCCGCTGATCGACGGGCAGGGCAACTTCGGCTCGGCCGACGGCGACGAGCCGGCGGCCATGCGCTACACCGAGGCGCGGCTCGGCCCGCTGGCCATGGAGCTGCTGCGGGACATCGACAAGGAGACCGTCGACTTCATCCCCAACTACGACAACGAGTCGCAGGAGCCGCTCGTCCTGCCGGCCCGCTTCCCCAACCTGCTGGCCAACGGCTCGGAGGGCATCGCCGTCGGCATGGCCACCAAGATCCCGCCCCACAACCTGGGCGAGGTCATCGACGCCACCGTGGCCCTGATCGACAACCCGGAGCTGACCAGCGAGGACCTGATGCGCTGGATCAAGGGCCCGGACTTCCCGACCGGCGCCACGATCATGGGCACCGCCGGCATCCGCGACGCCTTCCTGACCGGCAGGGGCTCCGTCCGGGTCCGCTCCAAGGTCCGCATCGAGGAGAACAACCGCGGCGGCCAGCGGCTGGTGGTCACCGAGCTGCCCTACCAGGTGTCGGGCGACCGGCTGCTGATCCGCATCCGCGACCTGGTCCGCGAGGGCAAGCTGGGCGGCATCGTCGACATCGCCAACGAGTCCAACAAGGAGGGCACCCGGCTGGTCATCGAGTGCCGCCGGGACGCGGTCCCCCAGGTGGTCCTCAACCAGCTGTACAAGCACACGCAGCTGCAGGACGCGTTCGGGGTGATCATGCTCGCCCTGGTCGACGGCGTGCCGCGGGTCCTCAACCTGGCCGAGCTGCTGTCGCACTACATCGCCCACCAGGTCAGCGTGGTGGTGCGGCGCACCCGCTTCGAGCTTCGCAAGGCCAGGGAGCGGGCGCACGTCCTCGAGGGCCTGCTGATCGCCATCGACCACCTGGACGAGGTCATCAGCCTGATCCGCAACGCCGAGTCGGCCGACGCCGCGCGCGGCCAGCTGATGGAGCGCTACTCGCTCACCGAGATCCAGGCCACCGCCATCCTCGACATGCAACTGCGCCGGCTGGCCGCCCTCGAGCGCCAGCGCCTGCAGGACGAGTACGCCGAGCTGCAGACCCGCATCGCTGAGCTGCAGGCGATCCTGGACGACCCCTCCAAGGTCCGCGGCATCGTCAAGGACGAGCTGCTGGACGTGAGGCGCCGCTTCGCCGACCCGCGCCGCACCGAGATCCGCCCGGACGAGGGCGAGCTGTCGATCGAGGACCTGATCGCCGCCGAGCCGGTGGTGGTCACCGTCACCCGCACCGGGTACGTCAAGCGGGTGCCGCTCGGCGATTACCGCGCCCAGAACCGCGGCGGGCGCGGGGTTCGCGGCGCGAACCTCAAAGAGGACGACATCGTCCAGTTCCTGGCGATCACCAACACCCACCACTGGGTGCTGTTCTTCACCAACAAGGGTCGCGTGTATCGGGTGAAGGTCCATGAGCTGCCGGAGGCGGCGCGCAACTCCAGGGGGACGTACGTTGCGAACGTCCCAGGAGCGACCTTCCAGCCCGACGAGAAGATCGCCGCAGTGCTCGACCTGGACGACTACGACGATGGTAAGTTCCTCGTTCTGGGAACCAAGGAAGGCATGGTCAAGAAGACCGCGCTCGCCGAGTACGACTCGCCGAGGGTCGGTCTGGCCGCCATCAACCTGCGGGGCGACGATGAGCTCATCGGGGTCAAGCTCACCACCGGCGAGGACGACCTGCTGTTCATCTCGCGCAAGGCGATGGCGGTCCGCTTCAACGAGAGCCACGTGCGGCCCATGGGCCGGCAGACCAGCGGCGTCGTCGCCATGAAGCTGCGCGGCGGCGACCAGGTGCTGGCCATGGAGGTGGTCCGCTCCGGCGCCGACCTGCTGGTCGTCACCGACGCCGGCTACGGCAAGCGCACCCCGCTCGAGCAGTACCAGCGCAAGGGTCGGGGTATTCAGGGGGTCAAGACCGCCGAGTTGATCGAGGCGCGTGGCTTCCTGGCCGGGGCGCTGGTCGTCCAGGAGGGGGACGACATCTTCCTGATCACCGACATCGGCCAGATCATCCGGACCCGCTCGGGTGAGGTGCGCCGCGCCG
Source organism: Actinomycetes bacterium (assembly GCA_035640005.1). Taxonomy (GTDB): domain Bacteria; phylum Actinomycetota; class CALGFH01; order CALGFH01; family CALGFH01; genus DASQWY01. The sequence goes on along the minus strand of DASQWY010000587.1, from coordinate 595 downwards.
GCCGCGCCACCCAGGGGGTGCGCATCATGCGGCTCGGGTCGACCGGACGGGTGGCGGCCGTGGCACCCGTCGTCAAGGACGAGGAGTAACCCCATGACCGGTCAGTACCCGCAGGTGGTCGCCCGGCCGGCGCCGGCGGCGGCCACGGCCGTGGACCGCCGCGCCCGCCTGGTCCTGCGCCGGCTCGATCCCTGGTCGGTACTGAAGTTCTCGGTCCTGTTCTACCTGTGCCTGATGCTCATCAGCCTGCTGATCTTCGCCGCCGTGTGGTTCGTGCTGGTGAACATGGGCGTGTTCGACGAGATCAGCAAGTTCGCGGGCAACTTCAACCTGGACGTCGCCTTCCCGGCCTGGACGGTGTTCCGCTACTACATCCTGATCGGGCTGGTCGGGGTGGTGGTCTGGAGCGTGGTGACGCTGCTGCTGACGCTGCTGTTCAACCTCGTCAACGACATCACCGGCGGCATCGAGGTGACCCTGGCGGAGCGGGAGCGCCGCCTGGTCCAGGGTTAGCCGGACCCACCGCGGTCCCTCCCGCCCCGGCCGGCCGGGGTGTTGCGGCGTTTGCCGGGGGCCGCGCCGGCGGTGCCGCGGC
>DASQWY010000586.1:0-2723 GCA_035640005.1 Actinomycetes bacterium | reverse complement strand
AACCGCCTGTTCGACCGCGTCGACCCGGTCCGCTTCCGGCGGCTGGCGCTGGCCGGGCTGCTGCTCAGCTCGGCGGCGACGCTGGCCAGGGCGGCCCTGTAGCTCAGGCGTCGGGCGGCGGCAGGTTCTCCAGGAAGGTGCGGGCGGCGGCCTGGCCGTTCTCGAACAGCCGCCGCCTGGTCTCCTCGTCGATGCCGAAATCGGTGGCGGCGACCCCGGTGGTGTCGACGTAGATGGTGCGCCGGTTCACGCCCTCGGCGTCCAGGCGGTAGCGGTTCCAGTCGGCGGTGAGCGTCTCCAGGCAGTTGACGGCGATGCCCAGCGAGGTCCGCACCGGCCGGTCGCGGGTGACCGACGGCTTGCCGGACAGCTTGACGCCCCAGGTCGGCCAGCGCGGCTTCCCGCCGTCGGTCCGGTCGAACACGGTGATCGGGAAGTTCGACAGCAGCCCCCCGTCGACCCAGGTCGCCGTCCCGTTGCCGGTGTCGACGTCGACCGGGCGGAAGTAGAACGGGATCGACATCGACGCGCGCACCGCGTCGACCACCCGCTCGCCGTCGGCCGTCCGGTTGTACTGGGAGTAGTCCCAGGGCAGCCGCACCAGCGCCCGCCTGGACAGGTCGCTGGTGTGCACCACCAGCGAGTAGCGCTGGTGGGCGGCCAGCGACCCGTGCGGGTCGGTGATCGCCAGGTCGCGGAAGACCGACACGCCGGCCTTCTCCAGCTCCGGGCCGAGCCATTCGACCAGGTAGTTGCCGGAGTGCGCGCCCTCGTGCAGCAGCAGCTCCACGCCCTCGCCCAGCCGGCCGGTCAGCCGCTCCAGGACCGGGCCGTCGGCGAAGCGCCGGTACTCGACCGCGTTCATCACCTCGACCAGCTCGTGCAGGTCCTTGCCGGCCTTCTGGTAGGCGGCCAGCAGCGACGCGACGATCGCGCCCGCGCTGGTGCCCGCCACCCTCGGGAACGAGTAGCCCGCCTCGGACAGCACCAGCACCGCCCCGAGCAGGCCGATGCCCTTCACCCCGCCACCCTCGAGCACCAGGTCGGCCTTGTCGTGTTCCTCCGGCATCCGCGACCCTCCCATCCACGGGAACCCGCCCGGGAGCCTACGCGGGAGGATGGGAGATGGCGACGATCACGGGTAACGGCCGCCGGCTGGCGCTGCTGCTGGCCGGCGGGCTGCTGCTGGCCGGCTGCGCGGCCGGCCCCAACAACGTGGCGCACGTGGACGCCCCCCACGTCGCCGGCTTCTGGCTGGGGCTGTGGCACGGGGTCATCCTGCCGGTCACGTTCCTGGTGTCGCTGTTCAACGACCACGTGAACGTCTACGACGTGCACAACAACGGCAACTGGTACAACCTCGGCTTCGTGCTGGGCGTCAGCGTCGTGTTCGGCGGCCCGTCCAGGGCGAGCGCCCGCAGGCGGTAGCCCGCTTCCCGGCTCGCGGCGCCTGGCGAGCTGGGGAACCGTGAGCGCGTGTCGGGGGGCCAACGAGGTCCGGGCCGGCCTTCGGCGACCGCCGTGGGTGGCGGCCGCTGCCGGCGGCGCTGGAGGAGCTGTCAACCGCTGGCAGCCGCTGCGGTCATGCGGTCATCCCGCGCTGGCATCTTGGAGGTAACGCTGGATCCCCTGCAGCAGGTGCTCGGGGTCGATCGGCATCGGGTACCAGCCGTCGAAGCCCCCATCGGGGTGATCCTGCGGGTCGAGGCCGACGCTGATGGCCAGCAGGGGCATGTGGGCGACCTCCGGCGTCGCCCGCAGCCGGCGGGCGACCTCCTCGCCGCGCATCCCGGGCATCGCCAGGTCGATGATCGCGAGGTCCGGCCGTTCGCGCAGCGCCGCCTCGATCGCATCGGCGCCGTTGTCGGCCAGGATCGTCTCATGGCCGAAGTGGCGCAGCAGGTAGTCGAGCAGCTGCCGGTTCGATTCGGCGTCATCGACGATGAGGATCCTGGACAAAGCACCCGCCCTCCGAAGCGAACGCTGACGCCTGCACAGTAGTCGTCTGGCTCGAATCTGTCGATAGTCTAAAGCAGGACGAGCGGAGCGCCGATTCCCGAGGCGGAACCCGGCCGTTTGGCAGAGCGGTGCCTTCCGCGGACGTGCCGGCTCAAGCTTCGGCACAGCTCAAAGGTGGTGGCACCACGAGCACCCTCGACAACAACACCCTCCTGCGTCCGGCGGACGCGATCGAGCTGGTCGAGAGCATCCTGGAGGCGTCCACCGAGTACTCCATCATCGGCAAGGACCTCGACGGCACGATCCTGCTGTGGAACTCCGGCGCCCGCCACCTGTACGGCTACGAGCCCGCCGAGGTCGTCGGCAAGGTCAAGGCGGACATCCTGCACACCCCGGAGGACCGGGCCGCCGACCTGCCCCGCCTGATGCGCGAGACGGCGCTCCAGGAAGGCAAGTGGGAAGGGACGATCACCCGCGAGCGCCGCGACGGCAGCCGCTTCACCGCCCGGGTGGTGCTCACCCCTCGCCGCGACCAGACCGGCCAGCCCATCGGCTTCCTGCTGGTCAGCAAGGACATCTCCGAGGACGTGCGGCTCACCGAGGAGCTGGAGGCCACCCAGTTCTACACGCGTTCGCTGATCGAGTCCAACATCGACGCGCTGATGACCACCGACCCGGTCGGCGTGATCACCGACGTCAACCAGCAGATGGAGGCGCTGACCGGCCACACCCGCGAGGAGCTGATCGGCAGCCCCTTCAAGCAG
>DASQWY010000585.1:0-12628 GCA_035640005.1 Actinomycetes bacterium | reverse complement strand
CGGCCCGCTCCTCGTGCCGCTCGGCCTCCTGGCGGTGGCCGCCCGCCTCGGCGCGGGCCAGCCGCGCCTGCCCGCGCAGCTCCTCGAGCTCGCGGGCCCGCGCCTCGGCGGCGCTGGTGGCCGCCGCCGCCGCGTCCAGGGCGGCCTTGGCGGCCTCCTCCTCCTCGGCGGCCCGCCGGTCGGCGGCGGTGGCGGCGGCCAGCTCCCGTTCGCCCTCGGCGACGGCCGCGTCCAGCTCCTCCAGGTCGGGCAGGCCGGCGCGGGCGCCGCCGGTGGCCGCGTGCGCCTGCCTGGCGGCGTCGCGGACGCGGGCCAGCGCCCGCTCGACCGGGCTGACGCCCAGCAGGTCGAGCACCAGCCGGCGGCGCTCGGCCGGCGCCATGGTCGCGAAGGTGGTCAGCTCCTTCTGCTGGGCGCACACCGACGCCAGGAACGCCCGCTGGTCCATGCCGAGCACCCTGGCCAGGTAGGCGTTGGCCTCCCGGACGGAGTGGACGGCGAGCTGGCCGTTGCACAGCACCTCGACCTCGGGGGTGAGGTTGCGGCCGCGCAGCCGCCTTCGCACCTCGTAGCCGTTGCCCTCGTGCTCGAAGACCAGCTCGACGCGCACGTCCTCGCCGACCCCGGCCGAGCGCAGCTCCCACTTGTCGGTGCGGGAGTCGCCGTAGAGCGCCCAGCGGATGCTCTCGATCAGGCTGGTCTTGCCGGCGCCGTTGGGCCCGTAGACGCCGATCAGGCCGTCGGGGAACTCCAGGTCGACCTCGCGGTAGACGCGCCAGTTGCGGAGGGTGAGGGAGCGCAGGTGCACTACTGGCGGGCCTCCTCCTCGGCGTGCTGCAGGTAGCCGCGGCCGAGCGCGGCCAGACGGTCGCGGTCGTAGCCCTCCACCGGGACGCTGGCCAGGTAGCGGTCCCATTCGTCGGCGAGCGAGGCGACCGGCTCGGCGGCGAGCTGGGCGGTCTGCTCGGCCTCGTCGGCGTCGGCGTGGACGGCCACCACCAGCGCGCCGGGGAACGCCTCGGCCAGCACCCGCCGGTCGAGCAGCCGGCGGACCTCCGCCCGCGCCCGGTTGACGAACACGCGCACCACCGCGCCGCCGGTCTCGGCGGGGGCGGCCAGGCCGGCGGCCGCCTCGTACACGGCGGGCACGTCCAGGCCGAACGCGTCCAGCCGGTAGGAGCGCAGCGGCCGGCCGCCGGGTACCGGGTGGTGGCGGACCTCGCCGGAGGTGGTGTCCAGGCTGAGCACCCCCTTGACGGCCGGCTCGTCGCCGCTGGGCAGGTCCTTGAAGGTGAAGGTGTCGGTCGCCCCCGGGTACCAGGCGGCCGGTGCGACCCGGGCGAAGTTGTGGAAGTGGCCGAGCAGCACGCGGTCGAAGCCGGCGTCCAGGGTCGCCAGGTCGACCTCCAGCTCGTTGACGTCGCCGTAGGTGTAGCGGCGCGCCAGCACGGTGACGGCCGCGTGGGTGACCAGCAGGTTCAGGTGCTCGGCGGAGCGGGCGCCGGCGGCGGCCTCGATCTCGGCCTTGAGGGCGGCCTCGTCGGCGCACTGGGGCACCGCGTGGACCAGCAGGCCGGGCAGCAGCTCGACCGCCTCATGCGCGCCGCGGTAGGTGAACCGCAGCCCGGGCAGGGCGTCGGCCAGCACCGCGTAGGGGGAGCCGGACTCCCGCAGCCGCGGGGTGTCGTGGTTGCCGGAGATCGCCAGGGTCGGCACGCCCGCCTCGGCCAGCCGCCGCAGCCCCTTGGCGCCCTCCCGGAACGCCCGGTAGGTCGGCCGCGGCGCGTCGAACAGGTCGCCGAGCACCAGCACCGCGTCCGGGTCCAGGCCCAGCGCGGCCTCCACCGCGCGGTGCCAGGCGGCGGTGAAGTCGGCCTCCCGCTGGTTCAGCCCGTGCTCGTCGACCGCCTGGTAGTGCGACCGCCCGAGGTGCGCGTCCGAGATCGCGATCACTCTCATGGCTCGCTCAAGGGTCCGCGAGGCGGGAGTCCCCGGTTCATTCGGGGGGCAAAAAGCGCCCCCCGAACCCCCCAACGGCGTTCATCGACTCGAATCACCAGATCAGCGCCCCTTCAATCGAAGAACCCTTCCAGGGCGCCGGGCGGGCGGGTGCGGGGCGGCTCGGGGCCGGCGACGGTCGGCAGCCAGTCCTCGTACAGGTGCACCCGGGCCGGTAGGGCGAACGGCGCCTCCGGGTTGGTGACCAGCGCCTCCCCGGGCATCAGCGTCTGGATCTCGGCGCCGAGGTCGGACAGGTCCTGCTTGGAGGAGGACCGCAGGGTGTTGCGGTCGCGCTCGTCGGCCAGGCCCAGCACGAAGTAGGTGTTGAACTGGCTGAGCAGCTCCGGGTCGATCAGCTTCGGCTGCTGGCTGACCGCGCACATGCCGACGTTGAACTTGCGCCCCTCCCTGGCCAGCCGGGGGAACACGTTGAACTCGGCGTCCTCCAGCCGGGTGAGGACCCGCTGCGCCTCCTCCAGCGCGACCAGCGTGCGCGGCAGCCGCCCGAACGCCTCCCGGTCGCTGCGGTAGGCGGCGGCCCGCTCCTCCAGCAGGCTGCGGGTCAGCAGCGAGGCGACCAGGGTCTCCTCCACCGCCTCCAGCCCGGAGGTGTCGACCAGCACCACCTTGCCGCCGGCCAGGTCGTCCAGCACCTTGCCGGTGAGCGACTGGCTGGGGTCGTCGGTCATCAGCGGCAGGCGCACGATCCGCTTGGCCCGGCGCGACAGCACCTGGATGGTGGCCAGCGCGTGGCGGCCCAGCTCGGCGTCCTTGAGGTCCTCCGGCTCCTCGTCGGCCAGCCGCCGCAGCCACACGCCCTTGTCGCCGAGCAGCGCGGCGGCGCTCTCCAGCGCCTCCGACTGGGCGCCGGTGAACTTCCAGGCGGTCTTCAGGTCGTCGGCGGTCAGCTCGGCCAGCGACAGCCGCAGCAGGCTGGCCTGCCCGGCGCGGGCGTTCGGGGAGTAGACGCGCAGCCGCTCCGCCGCCCACGGGTGGTGGGCCAGGCCGCGGCGGCCGGCCTCGCCGCCCTCCAGGTACTCGCCGTGTGGGTCGAACAGCAGCATCGCGTAGCGGCCGCGGGCGGCCAGCAGCTGGCCGGCCAGCACCTTCATCAGGTTGGACTTGCCCATCCCGGTGGTGGCGAACACGCCGACGTGGCTGGGCAGGGTCTCCCCGCGGATGCCGACCGGCAGCTCGATGGTGTCCTCCCCGGACCGCAACCGGCCGACCTCCACGTCGCCCATGCGCGCCCGCAGGAAGGCCAGGTCGGCGGCTGTGGGCGCCGACACCTCGCCGAACTGGGCGGGCAGGCTCTTGGGCTTGTGGAAGCCGCCGTCGGCGTCGACGAAGCCGAGCGGGACGACCTTGGCGACCTTGTAGAGGCGCTTGCTGAAGTCGCGCAGGCTGGTCGCCTCGCCGGCCTCGTCCATGGCCATCAGCCCGCCGGCGGTCCGCTCCGCCCAGCCCTCGTCGCTGGACTCCGACCCGTAGGCGACGTCGGTGACCCGGAACAGGTAGCGCCGGCCCCGCTCGGGGTCGTCGCCGGCCAGCAGCTCGCCGAGGAACAGGTCCTCGCCGTAGAACGCCCGGAAGCGGACGTCCAGCACCGAGCGGCCGAAGATGCGTCCCTTGTAGTCCGGCGTGGTCATCTCGGGTCCCCGTGGTCAGGCGTTCAGGGTCAGGTGGAAGTCGCGCATGACGAGGTCGACGTCGTCCTCGGACAGGCCCTCGCGCAGGAACGCCTCGCGCAGGTCGCGGCGCAGGTCGGCCAGCAGGTGGCCGGGCAGCGACACGACCTGGTGGACGCGGGCCAGCGGGTAGGGGTAGCCGAGGAAGGCGGGGTCGTCGGACAGGCCGGCCAGCACCGCGAACAGCTGCTCGGGGCTGCGGTGGCCGCGGACGGCGTCGACCCGGAAGGCGTAGGCGCCGCGCCTGGCCATCCTTGCCACGTACACCTCCGACAGCCAGCCGTCCTGCTCGGCGGCGGTCACCGTCAGGTACCAGCGGGCGTCGCCGCCCAGCTCGCGCTCGGCGCGGCGGCGCACCCGCAGGACCAGCGGCGCGTAGCGCCCCCAGCGCAGCTTGGAGGCCTTGGTCACCCCGACCAGGTCGACGCCGCGGTCCATGGCGAGCTGGTGGATCGGGCCGACCAGCGACCGCGGCAGGAACGCGCCGGGGTGCAGGCTGCCGTCGACCAGCACCAGGTCGCCGGGGGCGGCCTGCTCGACCGCCCGGCGGGCGCGGTCCCACTCGGCCAGCTCGCGCAGCACGTCCACCACCCCGCCGAGGTCGGCCAGCTCCCGCTCGCGGACCAGCCCGGCGCGGGCGAGCGCGTCGGCGTAGGCGGCCTTGGCGTCGGTCTGGGTGAGCGCCTGCAGGTTCAGCGGGTCCAGGTCGGTGGCGACGGTCTGCCGGTCGCGGTGCCAGACGGTGCCGGCCCGGTAGGCGACCAGCCAGAAGCTGCGGCCGTTCAGCAGGCAGGCGGAGCCGCCGTCGACCGCGGCGGCGGTGACCCCGACCGCCGGGTCGCAGCCGAACTGGACCAGCTCGGCGTCCTCCGACAGCTCCACCGCGGCGCGGTCCTCGGGGCCGACCGGCTCGTCGGCCGGGTTGTCGACGCGGTGGCCGCCGTCGGCGAGCAGCCGGCTGAGGTAGCCGGCCGCCAGCCGCACCCGGTCGGCGTAATCCTCGACGAGCAGGGCGCCCCTCCCCTCGGCTCGAACGGGTGTTCACCCGGAGCGTAGCGAATGTCCAGGGTGAGGGGAAGCACCGTCGCCCGAGTCTAGCAGCCGGTCCGGTTGCTGTGGTTTCGTCCACCGCCGTGAGCGCCCTCGACGACCTGGTCCGCCCGACCGGGGCGAGCTGCTGTCGTTCGCGCTGCTGGCCGCCCGCAAGCTCGCGTGATCCGGCCGGCAGCGGGAACAATGGCCTCGTGTTCGCCGTAGACCGCAACGTCAAGCTGCTCACCCTGGGCGCGTGCTGCTTCGGCCTGTTCATGGTGATGCTCGACAACACCATCGTGAACGTGGCCCTGCCGAGCATCCAGCGCGACCTGGGCGCCTCCGTCAGCGGCCTGCAGCTGGTGCTGGACACCTACGTGCTGGTGTTCGCCAGCCTGCTGCTGACCGCCGGCTCCCTCGGCGACCGCTACGGCCGCAAGCGGGTCTTCCAGGCGGGCCTGGTGGTGTTCACCGTCGGCTCGGCCCTGTGCGGCCTGGCGCCCACCCTGCCGGCGCTGGTCGCCGCCCGCGCGCTGCAGGCGGTCGGCGGCGCCGCGCTGCTGCCCAGCACGCTGGCGATCATCGCCACCACCTTCCCCGACCCGCGCGAGCGGGTGCAGGCGATCGGGCTGTGGTCGGGGGTGTCGGCCTCGGCGCTGGCGGCCGGGCCGGTGGTCGGCGGGCTGCTGGTCGACAGCTTCGGCTGGCGCAGCGTGTTCTACGTGAACGTGCCGGTCGGGGTGGCCGCCCTGCTGGTCGCCGGCCGGGTGGTGGCCGAGTCGCGCAACCCGGACGCGCGCCGGCTGGACCTGCCGGGGCTGCTGCTGGCGGTGGCGGGGCTCGGCAGCCTCACCTACGGCCTGATCGAGGGCAACGCGCACGGCTGGGGGTCGCCGCCGATCGTGGCGCTGCTGACCGTCGGCGGCGTCGGCCTGGCCGCCTTCCTGCTGGTGGAGGCGCGCCGCCGCCACCCGATGCTGGCGCTCGGCTTCTTCCGCGACCCCACGTTCTCTTCCGCCAACACCGTGGCGCTGCTGGTCGGCTTCGCGCTGCTCGGCTTCGTGTTCTTCAACACCCTCTACTTCCAGGTGGTGCAGGGCTACTCGCCGCTGCAGGCCGGGCTGCGCTCGCTGCCCAACACCCTGTCGGTGGTGGTGATGGCGCCGATCGCCGGGCGGCTGGCGTCGCGCTTCAGCTACCGGGTGCCGGTGGTCGCCGGGCTGCTGCTGGCCTCCGCCGCGCTGCTGCTGCTGCAGCGCATCCAGCCGGGCACGCCGTACACCAGCCTGTGGTGGAACCTGGCGATGCTCGGCGCCGGCCTCGGCCTGACCATCTCGCCGGTGACCGCCGCGGCGGTGGCGGCCATGCCCGGCAGCCAGGCCGGGGTCGCCTCGGCGGTGACCAACACCAGCCGCCAGGTCGGCGGCGCCCTGGGGGTGGCGGTGCTCGGGGCGGTCGGGGCCGGGCGCTTCACCGCCACCCTGCCCGCCCGGCTCGCCCCGCTGCACCTGCCCGCGCCGGTCCGCGAGCAGCTGCAGGCCGCCGCCAGTAAGGCGGTCGGCACCGCGCCGCAGGGCACCGCCGGCGCGCCCGCGGTGCGCCACGCGGTGGCCGCCGCGTTCGTCACCGGCATCCACGCGGCCTACCTGGTGGCCGGGCTCGCCCTGGCCGCCGGCGCCCTGGTCGCGCTGGCCCGCCTGCGCCCGTCGCGGCAGGCCGCGCGGGTCGCCGCCCGGGCGGGCGGCGCGGTCGCCGCCGGCGCGGCCACCCGCAACCAGCCGCCGCCGTAGGCCGCCGCAGGCCACCGTGGGCCGCCGGGCGTCGCCAGCCGGCGGCGCGCTGCCTAAGATGCCGGTGCCAGCGACGTGGAGCCGAGGAGGGCGGGTGAGGGTGACCGGGACCGGGACCCAGGCGGCGTTCGCGCTCACCCCCGCGCAGCAGCGGCTGGCCGGCGAGGCCCGCGCGCTGGCGCGGGAGGTGCTCGCCCCGCTGGCCGCGGCCGGGCCGCCCGGCCGGGTCAACCGGCCGCTGGTCCGCGCGCTCGGCGAGCACGGCCTGCTCGCCCGGCTGTTCCCGGACGGCGGCCGCGGCGCCGCCTCCGCGCTGGAGCTGTGCCTGCTGCGCGAGGCGCTCGCCCGCGAGTCGACCGCCGCCGAGACCGCCCTGGCCCTGCAGGGGCTCGGCGCGCAGCCGATCGCGCTGGCCGGCACCCGGGCCGCGCGGGAGCGCTGGCTGCCGGCGGTCGCCGCCGGCGAGGCGGTGGCCGCGTTCGCCCTGTCGGAGCCGGACGCCGGCTCGGACGCGGCCGGCCTGTCGCTGCGCGCCGACCCGGACGGGGACGGCTGGCGGCTGCACGGCGCCAAGGCGTGGATCTCCAACGCGCCCGACGCCGACGTGTACGCGGTGTTCGCCCGCACCACCCCCGACGCCCGCGCCCGCGGCATCAGTGCCTTCGCCGTGCCCGGCGACAGCCCCGGCCTCGGCGGCGAGCCGCTGGAGCTGCTGGCCGGCCACGCCGTCGGCCGGCTGCGCTTCGACGGCGTGCGGGTCGGCCCGGAGCAGCTGCTCGGCCGGCCCGACGAGGGCTTCCCGCTGGCCATGCGCACCCTCGACCGCTTCCGCCCCAGCGTCGGCGCGTTCGCGGTCGGCATGGCCCAGGCGGCGCTGGACGCGGCGGTCGCCCACGCCGCCGCGCGGCGGGCGTTCGGCCGGCCGCTGCGCGAGTTCCAGGCGGTCGCGCACGCGCTGGCCGAGGCGGCCACCGCCACCGAGGCGGCGCGGCTGCTGGTCTACGCCGCCGCCGGCCGCTACGACGCCGACCCCGACGGGCCGGGGGTGCCAGCGGCCGCCGCCATGGCCAAGCTGTACGCCACCGAGGCGGCGCAGCGGGTGGTCGACGCGGCCGTCCAGGTCCACGGCGCCGCCGCGCTGCAGCGCGGCCACCTGCTGGAGCACCTGTACCGGGAGGTCCGCGCCCCCCGCATCTACGAGGGCACCTCCGAGATCCAGCGGACGGTGATCGCCCGCGAGCTGTTCCGCGCCGCCGGGGACGCCGGCGCCGGGGGGCTGGCCGGGTGAGCCCGTTCCAGGCTCCAGACGGGCGAACGACTGCCACCAAGCGGCCGGGTTAGACCGCAGCACGGCCTGTCCGAACCGCCGCCCTGAGGTCGTGCGCAGCGCCGACGTGGCGGTCTGGACGAACGGCTCCATGTTGACGTAGTCCTGCTGGGGTGGTCGAGCACCTACAGCAGCATTTCCAGCTTGTCGGCGTCGCGGGCGCAGTCGGCCTCCAGCGACGTGCGGCCCTCGTACTCAGCGACCAGCCCACGCAGTAGCTCCACCAGGAGGCGAGGCAGCGCTGCGGTCTGGTCGGCGGTGATCCGCTCGTTGGCGGCAGCGTCCAGGTAACCCCGGCCGACGTGGCCCAGGTCGGTGATGCGGGACTCCTGGGAGTCGTGGAGCAGCGCCAGCGTCGCGGCGCGGTCGGGGTCGGCGCCCTCCACTGCGGTAAGCATCCACGACAGCATCGTAGCCCGTAGCGAGTGCTCCGCGACGCTTTCAGGATGCTGGATGCCCGCTCGCAGCCAGCCTGTGCGCGGCAGCCGCTTCAAGTGTCCCTACTCGTGCGCGAGCTTGACGGCCTCCTCCAGCTCCTGGCCGGTGACAGTTATGGGACTGGCGCTGGCGGTGGCCGGTCGCGGCTGGCTTGTCATCGAGGTCCCTTCGCCGGGTCAAGGGCACGGAATTCTTAATTCACAAGCTGGCCGAGGCGATCTCCTCGCGGACGCTCGTGACCTTCGGGCCGGGCCAGTCGGGCAGCCCACCAAGGTGATCCGGTCAGGCTCCGTGGCGAGTCGAGCGATTCTGAGCGACAGCAATCCCGGTGGACGGCGTCAAGCGAGCGCGGTCCCGAGTCGTCCGTCAAGCTTACCCGACGGGCGTTCTGTTCCGGATTCAACGACGAGGTCGGCTTGGCGTAGGGCATACCTTGGGGCGTGGTCCACCGGACAACAGCAGTTACGAGCGGATTACCCGCGGCCCAGATGTAAACACGACACTTGCCCGAGGAGTCAATGGAGCGGTAATTGAGCGATTCATGATCTTGAGCGCGACCGAATTGTCATCTGTTGTGCCGGCATCAGGGCCGACAGCTTATCGGTCTGCGTAGCGCCTCTGGTTCGATCCCTGGTCGGCCGGCTATGGCCGCTCGCAGGGCTGATCTATGCTTGCTCTTGTGAGCGAGGTCGCGTCGGTGGCCGTTGGGGCGGGTCAGGTCTTGTGCCCGATCGTGGTCGGGCGGGACGGCGAGCTGGCTGAACTGGAGCGGGCGCTCGCCGCGACGCGCCAGGGCGCGGGTGGGGTCGTCTTGCTCGTGGGCGAGCCGGGCATCGGCAAGACCCGCCTCGCGCGCGAGGCGGAACGGAGCGCACGGGCCACGGCGATGCGGGTGCTGCGGGGGCGGGCGACCTCGAAGGCTGTCCCAGTCCCCTACCGGCCGTTGGTCGAAGCCCTGCACCCGGCGCTGCGCGACCCCGGCAGGCTGGACGATCCCGAACTGGCTCCCTACCGCGGCGTGTTACGGGCGTTCCTACCGCACACCCGGGGTCCAGGACCGGCGGCGCACCAGCTGTTGCTGTTCGAAGCGGTCGGCCGCCTGCTCGCGGCGATCGGCCGTCGTGACGGTGCGCTGCTGGTGCTGGAGGATCTGCAGTGGGCCGACGCGGACACGTTGGCGCTGATCGATCACCTCGCCGACAGCGTCGTGGGCGAACCCGTCGCGTGCCTGTGCACCTTGAGAGATGAGTCGGGGACGGCGCTCGACTTTGCCGAGGCGCTGTCGGCTCGCCGCGCGGCGCGCCTGCTGCGTCTTGGCCGTCTGTCGCAGAGCAGCGTCGCGCAGATGGCCCGCGCCGCGCTCGGCGTCGAGACCGTGCAGCGCGGACTCCTGGATGCCCTCGACGACCGGGCCGAGGGCGTTCCCTTTGTGGTCGAGGAGCTGCTCACGACCTATGTGGCGTCGGGTGGGGACGCCCGCGCGCCGGCCAGCCTGCCGCATACCTTCCGCGAGCTCGTGCGGACGCGTCTTTCGAGGGTGCAGGATCCCTCTCGCGGCGTGCTGTTCACCGCTGCGGTGATCGGGCGCACCTTCGACTGGACGCTGTTGTGCGAGGTGAGCGGCCTGCCGCGCGAGCAGGTGCTCGCGTCGTTGCGCGAGGCGGTGCGCGCGCAGCTGGTGGTCGCCGATCCCAACTGGGGCTTTGAGATGCCGTTTGGGTTCCGGCATGCGCTCATGCGCGAGGCCCTGATCGCGGAGCTGCTGCCACCCGAGCTGGCGGAGCTGTCCGCACGCGTCGCTGATGCGATCGAGGACCGCTTCCCGGGGCTGCCCGGCGAATGGTGTGAGCGCGTCGCCCAGCTCCGGGAGGCCGCAGGCGACCGCACCGCGGCGGCGCGCCACCTGCAGGAGGCTGCCCAGCGCGCGGTCGGCCGCGGTGCCTTGGGGTCGGCCATTGACATGCTCGAGCACGCGCGCTCGCTCACCAGCAGCGATCGGTGGCACACCATCGGAATCGACCGCCAGCTGATCGACGTCCTCTCGCTCGCCGGCCGCATCGAGCGCCTCCGCGAGATCGGCACGACCGCCAGCGCCTTCATCGACGAGAAACGCCGCCGGCTGCCGGGGATCACGCTCGCCCGTGGCGAGATTCACCTGCGCATTGCGCGTGCCATGGCGGCCGTCGGGGACGACGCGGACGCCGAGGCGCACTTGGTACAGGCGCGCGAGTACCTCGAGCAGACCGGCGAGCGCAACGTCTGGGCCGCGCTCAAGACGTTCGAATCCCAGCGGGCACTTGTGCGCGGGGACCTGAGCCGGGCGCGGGCGGAGGCCGCCGACGCGCTGGCGGTGGGGGAGCGACTGCGTCTTGACGAGGTCGTCGGCGAGGCGCTGAGCGTGCAGGGCAACGCCGCGCTGCTGTCCGCCGACCCGCAGGGCGCGCTCGAGCTGTTCCTGCGTGCGCGAGCGGGCGCCCGCCGCCCCATTCAGCGTCTGCGCGCGCTGTTGGATCTGGGCGCAGCCCAGGCGCTGCTCGACGGATCGACCGGCACGCTCGACGAGGTCCGGGCGCTCGCCATGGACGCTGGTGCGCTCGACTACGGCATGCGCGCCGAGCTAGCCATCGCGCGCGCCCTGATCGACCGGTTCGAGCTTGCGGCGGCGGCGGCGCATCTCGCCGAGTGCATCGAGACCTCGCGCCGCTACAAGCTCGCGCTGCTGCCGGAAGCACTCGTCGTCGAGGCCCGCCGGCTGGCGCTCGCCGGCGAGCAGCCGGCTGCGCTGGAGGTCCTCGCTGCGGCGACCTCGGAATCCGATGACGCGCGCTTGACGCGCGCCGTCATCTCGATGCTCAAGGAGGACATCGCCGGAGCGCGGGAAGCGCTGCTGGGCATGCGCTTCGGCAGCGGGCTTGCTCTTTCGGCGTTGCTCGCCGCGGTGCTTGGTGCCACCTCCGATTCCATGCCCGTCGCCGGTGCGGTGGCCGAGGGGCTGCTGCTGCATGCACGAGCCGTCGCCGCGCGCAGCGCAGCCTCGATCGCCGACGCTGATGCACGGCTGGCCGCGTTCCCATGGTGGCGGCACATCGCCCGTCGACTGGCGGCCGAAGCGGCAATCGATGCCGGCTGGGGCGACCCCGCCGCCTGGCTCGGTGAGACGCTCGCGTTCTTCGAGGCGGCCGGGCACGACCGCAACCTCCAAGCGTGCCGCGCGCTGCTCCGGCAAACCGGCGCACCGGTGCCGCGGAAGGGACGCGGTGACTCGTCGGTGCCAGGCGCGCTGCGTGTGCGCGGCGTCACAAGCCGCGAGATGGACGTGCTGCGATTGGTTGCACAGGGCCTCGGCAACCGGGAGATCGCGGCACGGTTGTTCCTCTCGCACCGCACGATCGAGACCCACGTCGCAAGCCTGATGCGCAAGCTTCAGGTCGCCACACGCAACCAGCTCGCCGCAGCGGATGCTTCGCCCGAAGGGGGCCGTAATGGCGCGTTACATGGTCATCAACAGCCACACTCCCGAGGAATGTGAAGACATGGAATCCGACATCGAGCAGCTCCCTCCCGCGCTTCGGGGCATCGACTTCTACTGCACCTGCCCCTTCGGAGAGCACGGCTACTACATGTTCCTCGAGGGCGACTCGAGCGAGGAGATCCTGCGGCTCCTGCCCCCGAGCCTGCGCAATGGCGGCAAGACCCGCGCCGTCCCCTACGAGATCTGGCAGCTGTAGCTCGCGGATCCGGGCACCGCTCCTCCTTAACTACGTGCGCCACCCGGATGTCGGGCAGGGCCGCGCGCTCCATGCTGCTCGCGTGACGCCGATCCCCGGCGCGCGAGAGGAGGATGGCAATGTCCCAGTTCCTTATCCACAACCGGCACGAGCCGGAGGAGTGCCAAGCCCTGTACGAAGAGTACGAGGCGATGGGTGGCCTTCCGGCGGCCTTCAAGGGGCACGAGTACTTCTGCACGTGCCCGACCGGCGACCATGGCGCGTACGCGATCGTCGACGGCGACTCCGCCGACGCCGTCCTTGCGATGCTCCCGGCGAGGTACCGATCGGGTTCGCGCGTGATCGCGGGCGACATCCTCGAGCTCGTCTACGCGGGCTGAGGCGGGGAGGAGGAAATGAGACGACTTGGTCGACTCCTCGGGATGTCGATGCTGTGCTCGGCACTCGCGATCACCGTCGGCAGCCCCGCCGCGTGGGCGGGCTCGAAGACCGCAACCGTCGAGTTTGGAACCCTGGAGAGCGTCGCGCGGGCCGCGAACGGCGACACCATCGCGGTCAGCGGGGCAGGCACCTTCAGCCTGCAACCGAAGGGGGTCAGCGGTGACGCCGAGCTGATCGAGGCCG
>DASQWY010000584.1:0-7435 GCA_035640005.1 Actinomycetes bacterium | reverse complement strand
CCGATCTAACTTTGCACACGGAGCGGGGCCCGTTGTGCCCGATGCGTGCCCGCAGCCTTGACCGGAGGTCACGAGCTGCCGGCAAAGCTGCACGTCAGTGGGCCAACGGGTGAGGGAGCGTCCGGTCCCTCTCAAGGCGGTAGCGCCGGTTCGAATCCGGTCGGGGCTACAACCCAACACCCGGCACCAGACGGCCTCTGACCCGGAGGAACGACGGTCATGAGCCGTACTGTGTGTCCGACGGCGCCGCGGTTTCGCGGCTTGCGGGCGACCGTATGAGGCATGGTCATGCGCTCTCGTCGAACGTGGTCCCTGGCCGGCTGCCGTGCCCCCGTGCCCTGGGTACGGGCCTGCACCTATCGGGTCGGAACCCATCCTGCGACAATCGCGCGCAGGCGTAAGGCGGCGTCATGGGGAGGGGCCGACCATGAACCGAGAAGGCCAGGCCGCCACTGCCGGACGGGCGCTCGCCGAGCGGTTGGGCCGGGTTGGGCTGTGGACCAGGCAGCTGGACCTCCGGCCCACCGGGCAGGTCCGCGAGGCCGTCGCGGAGCTGGAGGAGCTGGGCTGGGGCTCGCTGTGGTTCTGGGAGGTGTTCGGTCGCGAGGCGCTGACCAGCGCCGCCCTGCTGCTGGCCGCCACCCGGCGGATGGTGGTCGCCAGCGGCATCGCCAACGTCTGGGCGCGGGACCCGGTGGCCATGGCCGCCGCCCAGCGCACCCTCACCGAGGCCTACCCCGGCCGGTTCGTGCTGGGCGTGGGCGTCAGCCACGGCCCCATCGTCGATGCCCGCGGCCACCGCTACCAGCGGCCGCTGGCCAAGATGCGCGCCTACCTGGAGGCCATGGACACCGCCCCCTGGCAGGGGCCGCCGCTGCAGGATCAGCCGCCGCGGGTGCTGGCCGCCCTCGGCCCCCGCATGCTGCAGTTGGCCGCGGAACGGGCCGCGGGTGCGCTGCTGTACAACACCCCACCGGAGGCCACCGCCACGGCGCGGTCGGTGCTGGGCCCGGGGCCGTTGCTGGCGGTGGAGCAGGCGGTGCTGCTGGAGACCGACCCGGCCGCGGCGCGCCGGATCTGCCGGGAGTTCATCGCCTTCTACCTGGGCTTGCCGAACTACACGAGGGCGTGGGAGCGGGCCGGGCTGGGGCCCGAGGAGCGCGCCGAGGGGGGCAGTGACCGGCTGGTGGATGCGATGGTGGCCTGGGGCGGCCCCGAGCAGGTCATGGAGCGGGTACGCGCGCACCTGGACGCCGGCGCCGACCATGTGTGCCTGCAGGTGCTGGACCCCGATCCCAACGGCCTGCCGACGGCGAGCTGGCGGGCGCTGGCCCCGATGGCGCTGCTGGGGCGCTGAGCCAAGCACACGCCGTCGTCGAGGTCGACGGCTACTGATCGGCGCCCATGAAGGAGGGACAGATGGACCAGGAGGCAAGCGAATGGAAGACGCTCCTCACCAGAGCCAACCAGCTCGTCCGCTCCGCCACGCACCCCGCGGCCCAGTTGCATGTTGAAGGTCACCTGCCTGGTTTCGACGGCGCGACCGGGTGGCTCAACTCGCCGCCGCTGATGGCCGCCGAGCTGCGCGGCCAGGTCGTGCTGGTCCAGTTCTGGACCTACACCTGCATCAACTGGCTGCGAACGCTTCCCTACGTCCGCGCTTGGGCCGACCGGTACTCGGACCACGGCCTGATCGTGATCGGCGTCCACACCCCCGAGTTCGGGTTCGAGCACGACCTCGACAACGTTCGCCGGGAGGTCAGGGACCTGGGGGTCGACTACCCGGTCGCGGTCGACAACGACTATCGGATCTGGACCGCCTTCGACAACCACTACTGGCCGGCGCTCTACTTCGTCGACGCCCAGGGGCAGATCCGCCACCACCGCTTTGGTGAGGGCGACTACGAAATGTCGGAGATGGTCCTTCAACAGCTCCTGACCGAGGCCGGCAGCGGCGGCACCGACCAGGAATTGACGTCGGTCGACGCCCGTGGGGTGGAAGTCGCCGCCGACTGGGACAGCTTGCGGTCGCCCGAGAACTACCTCGGCTACGAGCGCACCGACAGCTTCGTCTCACCCAATGGTTCCATCCTGGAGACGAGCTACGCCTATGCCGCCCCCACACGGTTGCGGCTCAACCACTGGGCCCTCTCGGGCGACTGGACCGTCAAGCAACAGGCCATCGTGCTCAACCAGGCCGGTGGGCGGATCCTCTACCGCTTCCACGCTCGCGACCTGCATCTCGTCATGGCACCGCCAGCCCCGGGGACGCCCGTGCGGTTCCGCGTCCGGCTCGACGGGCAGCCGCCCGGCGCCGCCCACGGCACCGACGTCGACGACCAGGGCAACGGCACCCTCACCGACCCGCGGCTGTACCAGGTCCTCCGCCAGCCCGGCCCCATCAGCGAGCGCACCTTCGAGGTCACCTTCCTCGACCCCGGTGTCCAGGCCTACGCCTTCACCTTCGGCTAGAGACCAGCGCCAGCTACGCGCTGGTCACCTCCTACGGCGGCTGCGCTGCACCGCGTGTGGGCGTCGGCACCGATGCGGTCACGAGCGCTTCAGCTCCTGCACGGCCCATCCGTTGCCGTCCGGGTCCTGGAAAAACAGGAAGCGTGAGCCCGGGGAACCCTCGGGGCCGAGCTGCTGCACCTCGCCGACCGGGACGCCGCGGCTGGCCAGCGCCTCGCGAACGGCGTGGATGTCGTCCACCACCAGCTGGACGCCCTTGACCGAGCCGGGCTCGCCGACCGGCAGGCCCTGGCCGATCACCACCGAGCAGGCCGAGCCGGGCGGGGTCAGCTGCACGACCCGCATGCCTTCGTTGGGGCGGATGTCGTGGTCGAGGCGGAAGCCGACCTGCTCGGTGTAGAAGCGCTTGGCGGCGTCGACGTCAGCGACCGGGATCGGGACGACTTCCAGCCGCATCTCCATGGTTGCGGGCGCTGCGGTCGGTGGCTGCATGCTTGCTCCTTCGACCATCGGATCATCCAGGGGATCCTACGGGACCCGTCTGACCCGACGCGATCGACGCGGAGCACCAGGCTACGGACCTGGCGCCAGGCGCACCCCCAGGCGTATGCAATGCCTGAAGCGACGCCAGCGGATACGGAGTCTGCCCATGGATCGCGCCCGAACCCTGGCCGCGGTGTCGGCCGCCCAACTCGCCTGTGGCGTCGCTGGCATGGTGGTCGCGCTGCGACGGGTGCATCCCTACGACGTGTTCTGGATGCGCGGGCGACCGGAGGCGATCGCGCGCGACACCCTGTTCAAGGGGACCGCCCTGTCGGCCCCGGTGTCCACGCTGGTGACCCAGGCGGCGCTGACCGCCGCCATGGCCCGTCACCCGAGCCGGCGCGCGGCCCAGGGGCTGCGCATGGTCGGCGTCACCATGGTGGCCGGCTACCTGGGCGAGCGGCTGGTGCGGCAACGGCTTCGCCCATCTGGCTGGGACGCGCTCGAGTCGCCGCTGGTGGTTGCCGCGCTCGGGTTGTCGGTGGGGATGGCCGCGCTGGGCCGCTTCAACCCGTCCGAGGGCGGATCCGAAGCGTCCCCGGTGACATGGGTTCCCTTGGTCGACTGATCGTGGCGCGCTCGCCGCTACACGGCGCCGGTTATCGGTGCCTATGCGGCCTCGTAGGCCCGCCGGAGCCCGTCGATCTCGAGCTTGCCCATGCCGAGCATCGCCCGCATCACGGCCTGCGACCTCGCCGGATCCGGGTCGGCGAGCAGCTCGGTGAGCACGGTGGGGACGATCTGCCAGGACAGCCCGTACCGATCCTTGAGCCAGCCGCACGGGCCCTCCTCGCCGCCCTCGGACAGCTTGGACCAGAGCTCATCCACCTCGTCCTGGCTCCCGCAGTTCACCCAGAGCGAGATGGCCTCCGTGAACTGGTACTCGGGCCCGCCGTTCAGCGCGGTGAACTCCTGGCCGTCCAGCTGGAACGCCACCGTCATGACCGTCCCCGCCTTCCCCGGTCCGGCCTCGCCGTACCGCAGGACGCTCAGGCTCCTCGAGCCACCTGCTGAGGCGCCGCGCCTGCCGGCGAACACGGAGACGTAGAAGTTCGCGGCCTCCTCCGCCTGGTCGTCGAACCACAGGAACGTGCTGATCTTCTGCACGGTGCCCTCCTTTTACGTCAACCCGTGTCGCCATGACGGAGCGCCTCCGCCAGGCCCCCCAGCCCGATCGGCCCGAGATCGAGCGCCGCGGTGTGCCAGCGCTTGAGGTCGAAGCCAGGCTGCCGTCGCGCCTCGTCGCGGGCGGCAAGCCAGGTCCGCTCCCCGAGCTTGTAGGAGATGGCCTGGGCGGGCCAGCCGAGGTAGCGGACCACCTCGGGGTGCACCTGGTACGGTTCGGCGCGGCCGCGCTCGCCCAGGAACTCGCAGGCTGTCTCGAAGCTCCACCTGGAGCCGTCGGGCAGGGGCAGGTCGAGGTGGACGCCGATGTCGACGACCACGCGGGCGGCGCGCAGCGCGGCTTCGGCGAGCATGCCGAGCCGGCTCCCCGGGATGTCGAACCAGCCCAGCTCGTCGGCGAGCCGCTCGGCGTACAGCGCCCAGCCCTCGCCGTGCCCGGGAACGCCGGAGAACCTCGCGAAGCGTGACAGGCGCTCCCCCGCGACCCTGGTGGCGCCGATCTCCAGGTGGTGGCCTGGGACCCCCTCGTGAAAGACGACCGTCAGCTCCTTCCAGGTCGCGAACCGCTCCCGGCCACCAATGGGCCACCAGGTCCGGCCCGGGCGCGTCAAGTCCTCGCTCGGCGGGGTGTAGTAGGCCGACCCGGACGTGGAATCGGGCTCCAGCGTCACCTCGACGACCCTGAGCGGCGCGGCGATGTCGAAATGGGCGCCGTGCAGCTCCCCGATTGCCTGGTCGTGACGGTCCTGGAGCCATCCACGGTAGGCGTCGTGGCCGACCACGTACTGCGTCCGCCCAAGGTGCTCGGTCGCCTCGTCGACGCTTGCTCCGGGGTGGACCCTGCTGGCCTCGTGCGCCAGCTCCGCCTCGATCCGGTGCAGCTCCTCCCAGCCCCATTCGTAGGCTTCCACGGGATCGATGTCGGCGCCCAGGCACAGCCGGGCGGCCACCGCGTAGCGCTCGGCGCCGACGGCGTCCGACGCGGCTGCCCGAGGCGCATAGTCGGCGCGCAGGTAGCGTGCGGTCTCGGCATAGCCGGCGTGGGCCGCCTCGGCCGCCGCGGTCAGCCTGCCAGCGAGCGGGCCCTCGCCGTAGGCCGCCACCAGACGGTCGTGCGTACCGCCGGCGTAGCGCTCGGCCTGCACCGCCGACTCCAGCGCCTGGCGCCGCGCGGCCGCCAGGCCGCGCTGCAGGCCGAGGCCCAGGCTGGTGCGCCAGCTCGCCAGCATCCCAGGGACGGCGGCAAGGCGGGCGGCGACACCGCGCCACTGCTCGTCGTCGCCGCGTGGCAGCAGCTCCACGCTGTCACGCAGCCGGGAGACCACGCCGTACGGGGCACGCAGCAGGCGCAGCGGCTCATCGCTGGCGTGCCATGCCTGCTCGGCCTGGAGCCGCTCACGCAGGTGGTCGGCGGCCCGCCGATCCACCGGCGACGTCACCGGCAGCCGCCCAAGCTCGGCCAGGGTCGCGCGAATGAGGTCGGCTCGGGCGGCGTAGCCGTCCGGGTCGTAGTCGGTGGCGGCACCGTACCCGGCGCCGATTCCGAGCATGCTCGCATGAACCGGATCGAGCACGGCGAGCCGGTCGACGTAGTCGGCGCAGAGGCGCAGCACCTGGGTCACCGGGGAACGGTACCGCCACCGCCACCGAGGGCGAGGGCGGCGAGGGCCGCGCTCGGCCAGGCGAACCAGTGCCGGGCCAGCCAGGCGCCGGTGTCCGGGTCGTAGGTCTCGGGAAGCAGACCATCCGGTGCGGCCACGGCGAGCAGGCGTCCGAGCGCGCGCTCGGCGCGGCCGCCGTCGCCCAGCAGGCTGGCGGCGACCCATTCCTGTACGTCCCCGAGGGGCCAGGTGCCCGGGGTGTGCGCGGAGCCGAGGCCGCCCCAGCGCCCCGGGGACCATCCCGGGTTCGCCGGGTCGAAGGCGAAGCGCATGGTGGCCGACCACTGCGGATCCTCCGGGCGGCACAGCCCCCACAGCGGCGCCAGGGCGGTCGGCAGGTCGTTGGCGTCGTGGTAGCGGCGGTGCCGTCCTCGGCCGTCGGTCTCGTACGCCCACTGGGTCCCGAACGGTCCGGGGCAGGCGAAGCGGTCCCGGATCGCCGTCCGCACGGTGGCGGCGGCGTGGGCGAGGGCCGCGTCGTCCAGGCGAAGCTCGCCCGCACGGGCGAGCAGCCGGGTGGCCGCGTACCAGATCAGGATCTGGTTGGACAGCAGGTACGGCAGGTGGGCGGGATCGTCCGCGGGGTTCTCCTCGCCGGCGAGGAGCCCGAGCTCGGGGTCGAGCGGCAGCGCCCGCCAGGCCTCGGCGACCGCCTCGCCCCAGCCGCCGCGGCCCGGCGGGGGCTCGGGCCACACCCCGGCCGCCTCCCGGTAGTCGAGCAGCTCCAGCACGGGATAGAGCTGCTGGTCGGCCTGGAACACCCGGTCCTTGACCGCGCCGTTCGGCAGGTGGCTGCGGAGCCAGCGGCCCGCGTCGCGGTCGCAGCGGGTCCACAGCCAGCGCAGGTGGTCGGCGACCACGGTGAGGGCGCGTGGCTCCGTGCGCCTGGCGGCGAGCAGCAGCAGCGCCTGGTGGTACGCGTCGCGCGTCCACGACAGCTGGAGCAGCCGGTGGTCGGTGAGGATGCACCGCTCGCCGGGCGCGACCTCCAGCGCGGTGCAGCCGAGCACGTAGCCCAGCGCGCCACCGGCGAGGCGTGCCAGGCCCGGTCGCAGCCGGGCCGGGACGTGCAGCCGGGTGGCCAGCGCGGCGGCTTTGGGCGGTCCCGGTTGGGGGGGAGGCAGGGCGCCGGGCGCCGGCGGGCCGCCTGGCGCGAGCCCGCAGGTCACGGTGAGCTCGAACCTGGGGTCCCGCCGCGGATCCCAGAGCAGCGGCAGCCGGGCCGCGCCGGCTTCGAGCCGCCATCCCGGGGTCGTCCCGCCGGCCACGGTGACGCGCACCCGGGCCGTCGCGGGCAGGGCGGGCTCCACGACCTGGAGCACGGTTCCCTCGGCGACGGTGGACGCCTGGCACGGCAGCGGGGGCAGCGGGCTCACCTCGGTGATCTCCGCGAACGGCGGCCGCTCGACCCGGATCCGGCACGGCGCGACCAGCGCCAGCTGGCGAGGCCGGCGGTCGGGCCCGGCGCGCCAGACGTGACGGAGCACGACGGCGGGCTGGTCCGCGGCCGCCCAGGCCTCCGCCTGGTAGCTGCCGGCCCGGTCCGCGCCCGACCAGCGCGGCCGGCCGGAAGGGCCAGGGTCGGGGACGAGCGGCGGGGCCGCCCCGGTCAGCCGCAGGGCGGCGTGGCGGGC
>DASQWY010000583.1:0-9457 GCA_035640005.1 Actinomycetes bacterium | reverse complement strand
GACGGCCAGGAGGAGCGGCGCGACCTGATCATCCTGCCGGACCGGGTGGTGCGGGACTGGTGGCGGCGGGACGGCCACGCGCTGGTCGACGAGGACCTGGACGAGGTGCTGGACGACCTTCCCGAGCAACTGGTGATCGGGACCGGCGCCGAAGGACGGATGCGGCCCGACCCGCAGACCCTGCGGCGGCTGCGGGCGCGGGGCGTGAGCGTGGAGAGCCTGCCGACCGGCCAGGCGGTGCGCCGCTACGGCGAGCTGGACCCCGCCCGGTCGGCGGCCGCCCTGCACCTCACCTGCTGAGGTCACCACCAGGGGCGTTCCAGGGCGCGGTCGGTGCCGCCGGTGCGGTCCAGGGCGTCCAGGGCGCGCAGGTCGTCGTCGCCGAGCTCGAAGTCGAACACCCGGGCGTTCTCGGCGATCCGCTCGCGGCGGACCGACTTGGGGACGACCGGGACGCCCCGCTGCACCGCCCAGCGCAGCAGCACCTGCGCGGGCGTGCGCCGCAGCCGCGAGGCGATCCCGGCGACGGTGGGGTGCGCCAGGTCGCGGCCGTGGGTGAGCGGGCTGTAGGCCTCCAGCACGATCCCGTGGCGCCGGCACGCCTCCAGCAGCCCGCGGCGGAACT
Organism: Actinomycetes bacterium; assembly: GCA_035640005.1. GTDB lineage: Bacteria > Actinomycetota > CALGFH01 > CALGFH01 > CALGFH01 > DASQWY01. The sequence continues at coordinate 8,832 of DASQWY010000583.1, read as the reverse complement.
GGAAGGGGCTGAACTGCACCTGGTTGACGGCCGGGGCGATGGAGGCGCCGGCCATCACCGCGTCCAGGTCGCCGGCGGCGAAGTTGCTCACCCCGATGGCCCTGGCCAGGCCCTGCCGGGCGGCGCGTTCCATGCCCGGCCACGCGCGGGTCGGCCCGCCACGCGGCCAGTGCACCAGGTACAGGTCGACCCGGTCGACGCCGAGCCGCCGCAGGCTCGCCTCCAGCTCGCGCTCGGGGTCGGCGGCCCCCGGGCGGAACTTGGTGGTCAGGAAGACCTCCTCGCGCGGCACGCCGGCCTCGCGCAGCGCCTGGCCGACGCTGCGCTCGTTGCCGTACGCCTGGGCGGTGTCGACGTGCCGGTAGCCGGCCTGCAGCGCCCAGCCGACGGCGCGGCTGGTCTGCTCGCCGTCCCGTACCTGCCAGACGCCCAGGCCCAGCAGCGGCATGGCGAGCCCGTCGCCGACGGGAACCCGCGTGCTGGCCGCGGCGGCGGCGTTGTGGTCGGTCATGGCGTGCTCCTGCGCCGGGGTCCTGTCCCCCCCAGTGTGCCGCCGTCCCGGCCCCGGCTCATCCCGCAGCGGTTCAGGCGGCGGCCGGCAGCCGCGGGCGGACCTGGTCGGCGGCCCGCCGGTCACCGGCCAGGTGGGCCACCACGGAGCGGACCTGCCCGTAGCCGGTGGCCAGCAGGAAGGTCGGGGCGCGCCCGTAGCTCTTCATGCCGACGGTGAAGTAGCCGGGTTCGGGGTGGGCCAGCTCCCGCCAGCCGTGGGGGGGACGGTGCCGCAGGTGTGGACGTTGGGGTCGACCAGCGGCGCCAGCGCGGCGGCGCTCTCCAGCGCCGGGTCCAGCCCCAGGCGCAGCTCGCGGGTCAGCGACAGGTCGGGCCGGAACCCGGTGGCGGCCACTACCAGGTCGGCCTCCAGGCGCCGCCCGTCGTCGCCGACCAGCGCCACGCCGTGGTCCAGCAGCTGGACCGCGGCGGTACGGAACACGCTGGCCAGCTCGACCTCGCCGGCGGCGAGCAGCCCGGCCAGGTCGGCGGTCAGCCGGCCGCGGGCGGGCAGCTCATCCTGCTCGCCCTTGCCGACCAGCGGGCGCGCCGCCGCCCGGCGCACCGCCCAGACGACCTCGGTCGCGGGCCGTTGGCGGCGAAGCTCGGCCAGGGCCAGCAGGCTGGTGGCGGCGGAGTGGCCGGCGCCGACCACCAGCACCCGCCGGCCGGCGAAGCGGTCCCGCTCGGCGCCGAGGACGTCGGGCAGGCCGCGGACCACCAGGCCGGCGGCGGCGGCCTGCGGCTCGCCGAGGGCGGGCAGCCCGGTGGCGCCGAGCGGGTTGGGCCGGGTCCAGGTGCCGGAGGCGTCCAGCACCGCCCTGGCCTCCAGCTCCCGCTCCTGGCCGTCGGGTCGCCGCACCCGCAGCAGGAACGGCCGCGCCTCCCGGCCCGGGGTGGTGGCCTTGTCGAGCCCACCCCGCGCGATCGCGACCACCCGGTGGCCCAGCCGCACCTGGGACGCGAGGGCGGGCAGGGCGGCCAGCGGGCGCAGGTAATGGTCCAGCAGCTCGCCACCGGTGGGCAGGTCCCCTGGCGCCGGCGGCTGCCAGCCGGACGCCCGCAGCAGCCGCACGGCGGCGGGGTCCAGGGCCAGCGACCAGGGGGTGAACAGCCGCACGTGCCGCCACTGGGCGATGCTGGCCCCGACCTGGGTGCCGGCCTCCAGCAGCAGCGGGACCTCGCCGCGTTCCAGCAGGTGCGCGGCCGCGGCCAGCCCGACCGGGCCGGCGCCGACCACCGCCACCGGCTGTGCCATGGGGTCCTCCCATACATCGACAATCATCGATGTTAGGCTAGGTGAGGTATCGACATATGTCAATGTCTGGTGCTAGGCTCGTATCGACAGATCTCGATTTACGGTCCAGGAGGGTGAGCTTGGGAGTGCGGACGACGACCGGCTGCTGCGCGCCGCTGGCCGCGCCGATCCTGTCGGACGCCGAGGCCGAGGCGACCGCCGGGCTGTTCAAGGCGCTGGCCGACCCCCACCGGGTCCGCATCGTCAACCTGCTGGCCACCAGCGCCGAGCCGGTGTGCGTGTGCGACCTCACCGAGGCGCTCGGCGTCAGCCAGCCGACCACCAGCCACCACCTCAAGAAGCTGGTCGACGCCGGCCTGCTGCGGCGCGAGCAGCGCGGGGTGTGGGCCTACTACTCCCTGGACCCGGACACCGCGCGGTCGCTGGCCGCCGTGGTCGACCTGCAAGGAGCAGCCCGATGAGCAGCCAGCAGACCACCCCGGCCACCGAGGAGCTGCGCGAGCAGGTCCGCGCCCGCTACGCCGACGCCGCCGTCCGGGTCAGCAGCGGCCAGACCGGCTGCGGCTGCGACGGCGGCTGCTGCGCCAGCGCCGAGGAGCCCGGCGTCGGCGCCGGCCTGTACACCGCCCTCGACCGCGAGGCCCTGCCCGACGCGGCGCTGCTGGCTAGCCTCGGCTGCGGCAACCCGACCGCGGTCGCCGAGCTGCGCGAGGGCGAGACCGTCCTGGACCTCGGCTCCGGCGGCGGCATCGACGTGCTGCTGTCGGCCAGGCGGGTCGGGCCGACCGGCAAGGCCTACGGGCTGGACATGACCGAGGAGATGCTCGCGCTGGCACGCCGCAACGCCGCCGAGGCCGGCGCCACCAACGTCGAGTTCCTCAAGGGGCAGATCGAGGCCGTCCCGCTGCCGGCCGAAACGGTCGACGTGGTGATCTCCAACTGCGTGGTCAACCTGTCGACCGACAAGCCCGCGGTGTTCGCCGAGACCTTCCGGGTGCTGAAGCCCGGCGGGCGCCTGGGCGTCAGCGACATCGTCGCCGAGGACCGCCTGAGCCCGGCCGAGCGGGCCGAGCGGGGCTCCTACGTGGGCTGCGTCGCCGGGGCGCTGTCCAAGGGCGAGTACGAGCGCGGCCTGGCGGCGGCCGGGTTCGAGCAGGTCTCGGTGCGCTTCACCCACCAGGTCGGCGACGGCCTCCACGGCGCCATCGTCAAGGCCGCCAAGCCGGCGGCCGCCACCCGGATGGAGCTGCCGGTCGTCAGCCGGCGCGGCTGCTGCTGAGGGCCGGTCGGGACAGGAGCAGCCGTCGATGCAGCGATGGAGGTGGTTGCCATGCCGGGTGCAAGCGAGCAGACGCGACGGGTGACGGCGCTCAACGCCAACTGGGTCGCCGGGCTGGAGGGGGGCGACGGCCAGTTCGAGATCATGGTCGTGACCGAGGACGACCAGCGGCACACGATGGCCGTCAGCTCCGCGTCGATGACGGCGCTGGTCGCGCTGACGCAGGCCGACACCGTGCTGCTGTGGGACCCGACCAACCGCACCCTGATCGCCGCCAACCTCGTCGGCACCTGGCTCCAGCCCGCCTGAGCAGCTAGGAAGCGGCACCATTCGGTGGGAAGGGATGGATGGCGGATCCCGAACCGGTGGCCTTCAGCTGGGCGAGGGCTTCCGGTTGGTGCCGATAGGCCGATGGGCAGGCGCGTCCGCGGGTGCTCATGCTCACACCTGGCCGCTCGCCGGCGTACTCAGGCGGAGGTCGGGACCAGCTCGGCCAGTAGCGCTTGCACCCGGCGGTCCAGTTCGTCGCGGATGGCGCGGACCACCTCGACGGGCTTGCCGGCAGGGTCCTCCAGCTCCCAGTCCTCGTACCGCTTGCCCGGGTAGATCGGGCAGGCGTCGCCGCAGCCCATGGTGACCACCACGTCCGCGGCCCGCACGAAGTCGTCGGTCAGCGGCTTGGGGAATTCCTTGGAAAGGTCGATGCCCCACTCGTCCATCGCCGCCACCACCGCCGGGTTGATCTGGTCGGCCGGGGTGCTGCCGGCCGAGCGGACGTGCACCCGCCCCCTTGCATGGTGGTCCAGCAGCGCCGCGGCCATCTGGCTGCGGCCGGCGTTGTGGACGCAGACGAACAGCACCTCGGGCACGTCCTTCACGATGGCTCCCTGGTATTGGGCCAGCGCGCCCAGCCGCTCGCGGGCGAAGCGGTGCACGAACAGCGGGATGAAGTCGACCACCCGCGCGCCCGAGAGGCGATCGATCGACTCGTTGACGTAGCGCTCGATCGTCTCCAGCGAGAACACCCCGCGGAACTCCTCGGACAGCTGCTCGATCGAGCGGGCGAAGGTGGCACGGCTGATCGGGTCCATCGGCTGGTCGCTGAACGACATGGGGGCGCCTCCTCTGGAGACGGCGGGACGGATGGCGCCCGGCCGGCGGTCCTGGGCGTCGACGCCACGGCGGCAGGCCATCCCGGTCGGCGCGGCGAGGGCCAGGGCCTCCAGCTCGCCGGCGAGCGCACGCAGGGCGGCCGGCCGGAGGCGGTAGTAGGTCCAGTACCGGTAGCGGTCGCGCTCGACCAGGCCGGCCGCTCGCAGCGCCTTCAGGTGGTGGCTGACGAGCGGCTGGGCCACCCCCAGCTCCTCGGCCAGGTGGGCGACGCACAGCTGCTCGGCGGCCAGCAGCCGCACGATCCGCCAGCGCAGCGGCTCCCCCAGCACCCGCGCGGCCGCGCCGGCCGGTGCCGCGTCGGGCGTCACCACAGACGTCATCCGTATCAATATACACTGATCTGGATGCTGAGCAAGCTCGGCGGTGTCACGACCCCGGCGGGTGCTGCTCGGCGGCCCAGGCGGCGGTCAGGCCGCGGTAGTGGGCGACCAGCTGCTCGTGCTCGTGGGCGGGGAACGCCCGGCGCACGGTGGTCACCAGCAGCCGGTCGAACTCGGCGCTGCGCACGTAGTCGACCATGCACTCCTGCGCGTGCGGCAGGTGGCGGTCGCAGAACTCGGCGAAGCGGTCGGCCTCGTAGTAGTCGTCGGCCAGCGCCCGGTAGGCCGCCAGCTTCTCCTCCCAGGGCAGGCCCGGGTCGTCGGCGACCTGGTACCAGCGGCCGACCTGCTGGTCCAGGCGCATCGCCCGGCCGGTCACCACGCAGTACACGCACCAGCGGGCCAGCGCCATGATCGCCCACGGGAAGTAGTAGTGCAGGCTGATCAGCGCCATGTCCGGGGTGGCGTTGGCGAAGTCGATCGGATAGCCCTGCCCGTCCTTGACGATCACCTCGAAGCTGTTGAACTCCCAGCGGAAGAACGCCCCCACGCTGAGGCCGAAGGTGACCAGCTCGCGGCCCAGCTCCGCCGACAGGAAGCCGTGGTCGACCAGGTAGCGCAGGTGCAGCGGCCGGGTCGGGTCGTAGTGGGTCACCATCGTCTGCGGCCCGATCGCCAGCCCGCGGGTGAACACGTCGTAGCCCTCCACCCCGGCCTGCACGTGCATCATCTCCCGGCCGGAGGCGTCGTAGGCGCGCTGCAGCTCGGCCGGGTCGCCGATGCGGGTGACGTTCACCCAGCCGCCGCCGTGGAACGGCTTCATGTACACCGGGTAGCCGACCCGCTCCCCCACCGCCCCCAGGTCGAACATGCGGTTGTAGCGGGCGGCGGTCGGCGCGAACCGCTCGTTGTCGGGCGGCACCTTGTGCGGCAGCAGCCAGGTCGCCGGCACCTGGAAGCCCAGGCGGATGGCGGCGCAGAAGGCCGCGTGCTTCTCCATCGACTGGAACGTGAACGGGTTGTTGAGCAGGTAGGCGCGGTCCAGCAGGGCGATCTTCTTCAGCCACTCGCGCGGGTGGTCGTACCAGTAGGAGAGGCGGTCGATCACCAGCGCGTGGCGGACCGGCTGGCGCAGGTCGAACGGCTCGATCGTGACCCGCTCGGTGGCGACCTTGTGGGTGTCGCCGTCCAGCGCGATGCGTGGCCGCAGCCGCCCCAGGTACTGCTCGAAGGCGGTCGGCCAGTCGTCCTCGGTGCCCAGCAGCATTCCGATCAAGTGGGTGACCACGGCAGCCTCCGCTTCTCCTCACACGAACCTGGGCAGGTGGTGGGCGAGCTGGGCCCGCCAGGACGGCCAGTCGTGGGGGACGTCGTGGCCCCACAGGTCGGTCTGGTGCCGGATGCCCTTCTCGGCCAGCAGCCGGTCGAAGCGGACCGTCGAGTCGAGCGCGCCGGTGGTGTCCTCCCACTGGCCCTGGCCGCAGACCAGCAGCAGGCTGAGCCGCCCCCGCAACCACTGCAAGTGGTCGCCGTGGAGGTTGGCGACGTAGTCCATGGGGCTGTTGAAGTACACCGCGTCGCCGCGCTCGCCCCAGCCGAGCCTGCCGGCCTCGTAGACGCCGCTCTGGCACAGCGCCAGCGGGAACAGGTCGGCCCGCCGGAAGGCGAAGTTGGCGGCGTGGAAGGCGCCGAAGCTGCAGCCGGTGACGATGATCTCCGGGGTGCCCTGGCAGTCGGCGTGGACGAAGGGGACCACCTGGTCGAGGATCCACTGCTCGTAGCGGCCATGCTGGACGGCGCGGGCCTCCAGCGGCATTCCCGGGTCGCACCAGCTGGCCGCGTCGTAGCTGTCCACGCAGTAGACCTTGACGCGGCCGGCGTCGATCAGGCCGGCGATCGCGCCGACCATGCCGCGGTCCTCGTAGTCGAAGCAGCGGCCCTGCTCGGAGGGGAAGGCCAGCAGCGGCCGGCCGTAGTGGCCGTAGGCGAGCACGCCGCCCTCCGCGCCGATCGCGGGCGACCACAAGCCCACGTAGTCCCTTCTCACTTCATCCCCACATCCGTTGCAGCAGCTGCAGCAGCCACGGGTCGAGCGCGTCCCGCCAGGCGGTCCAATTGTGCGCGTCCGGCTGCTGCCGCAAACGGGCGTCCCAGCCCTTGGCGGCCAGGGCGGCGCGCACCGCCTGGTTGTTGGCGAGGTTCTCCTCCACCGTCCCGCAGGTGAGCACGGCGGCGGCGGGCTCGCGCGGCCCGCCGCTGCCGAGCACGCCGGCGACGAAGCGGCAGATGCGCGCGAAGCGCGGGTGGCCGGCCTCCTGGCGGTCGAGGCGGCGCTGGAAGAAGCTGCCCGACTGCAGGAACAGGCCGCCGAACGCGCCGGGGTCGGCGGCCGCGGCGGCCAGGGTCGCCAGGGCGCCGAGGCTGGCGCCCATGCCGACGCGGAAGCGGCGGCCGGGCGGGGCCGGCGCCAGCTCCGCCAGGGCGGGCAGCAGCTCGGCGGTGAGCGCCCGCGACCAGGCCGCCGAGGCGGAGTAGTGCTCGTCGCGGTCGACCGGGGCCAGCAGCGCCGCCCGCAGCGGCGGCAGGCGCCCGGCGCGGGTCGCCTGGCCGAGGAAGGCGAGCAGCCCGGCGTAGCGGGCGTACTCGGGGCCGTCGTGGACGACCAGCAGCGGCAGCGGCTGGCCGGGCCGGCCGCCCGGGCTGGACCACAGCTGCACCGGCACCCGCGCGCGCAGCGCCCGGCTCGGCAGCGCCAGGGCGGTGGTCGGCTCGGGCGCGCCGTCGGCCGCCAGCCACGCGGGCGGGCGGTAGCCGGGGAACTCCACCACCGACTTCGGCCCGAAGGGGCCGTCGGCGAGCAGGCGGTTGCCCGGGTCGGGCACCACCACGGTCCGCGCCCCCGGGTAGCGCAGCTGCAGCTGGTACTCCATGCGGTCCACGGGCGGCCGCGGGAACCGGAGGGTCCAGGCGCCGCCGTGGCCGCGGGCGAAGGCCGGGCCGGCGCGTGGCCGCTGCACCTCCTGCCGCAGCAGCACCTGCCGCAGGGCGCGCCGCGGGTCGGGCAGCCGGAACAGCACCCCGGTGGCCCCGACCACCGGCCCCTGCGCCGCCGCCTCGGCCTCGGTCACGCCGCCAGCATAGCGACCGGCCACGGCCGGCCGGTCCAGCGCGGTTGACGCCTCACCGGGACCCGCCGCTACGGTGGTCGGGCGACCCGCCGCCGCCGGCGGGTGGCCGCCACCTGAACCTGCACCTGCACGCGAGACCGACACCGGGGTGTCCTCCTTGTTCCACCACGCCTTCGTCCCGCTGGCCGCGACCGTGCCCGCCGAGCAGGCGTGCGGGCCGGCCGACCGGGCCAGCGCCATCTGCGTCACCGTCTACCAGGCGACCGGCAACGCGCTGCTGGCCCGGGTGGCCGACCTGCTGCTGGCGCGCCCGACCAAGATCGCCTTCGTGCTGGCGGTCGCCTGGGTGGTGAACCGGCTGGTCCGCCGGGCGATCCGCCGGCTGGTGGCGTCGATGGGCCAGGAGCGGGTGCAGCGGCGGCTCGGCAGCCTGCGCGAGCACGCCCCGAGCGTGCTGACCCGCACCGGCGAGCTGCCGAGCCTGCGGCGGGTGCAGCGGGCCGAGACGATCGGCTCGCTGCTGGCCAGCGTCGCCTCCTTCACCATCTGGGTGCTGGCCGGGCTGATGGCGCTCGGCACGCTCGGGCTGGACCTCGGCCCGCTGATCGCCGGCGCCGGCATCGTCGGGGTGGCGCTCGGCTTCGGCTCGCAGAACCTGGTGCGCGACTTCATCTCCGGGGTCCTGATGCTGCTGGAGGACCAGTACGGGGTCGGCGACGTGATCGACGCCGGGCCGGCGGGCGGCACCGTCAGCGGCACGGTCGAGGGGGTGGGGCTGCGCACCACCCGCCTGCGCGACGTCAACGGCACCCTCTGGCACCTGCCGAACGGGGAGATCCGCCGGGTCGGCAACCGCTCGCAGGGCTGGTCGCGGGCCCTGATCGACGTGGAGGTGCCCTGGTCGGCCGACCTGGAGGACGCCATCGCCGCCATCCGCCGGGTCGCCGACCGGCTGTGGCGCGACCAGGAGTGGGCGCCGCTGCTGCTGGAGCAGCCGGAGGTGTGGGGCGTGGAGGAGCTCGGCGCCTCCGGGGCGCGGGTGCGGCTGGTGGTCAAGACCCGCCCGCTGGAGCAGTGGCGGGTCGCCAGGGAGCTGCGGGCGCGCGTCAAGGCCGCGCTGGA
>DASQWY010000582.1:0-5173 GCA_035640005.1 Actinomycetes bacterium | reverse complement strand
TGCCGGGCCACCAGGACGCCGAGGCCGACCAGCCGCCGGACCTCGGCCTCGGTCACGCCGGCGAGGTCGGCCAGTCCCGCTGCCGACAGCCCCTTCATGCCGCCATCATCCTAGGAGCGGTGCCGCCTGCTCGGCGAGCGTTGCGCCGTCCCAGGCCGGGAGCTGGCTCCAGCGCCGCCGACGAGGCTTACGGCCGTGTCCTGAGACGCTGTGGCTGGCGCCTGGTGGGGCGGTGCGCAGACCGACCCAGCTTGGCGGGAACGCAAGCCGACGGGCGCTCAGGACCACGCACGAACCTACGAGCCGCACTACTTAGCCTGTTCGGGCGATGGCGTCGCTCATCTGGTCGGCGTCAAAGGCCCGCATCGTCTTGGTGCGCACGTTGCCGGCCGCAGCCACCCGCAACACCAGCACAGCGGCCGTCTCATCGTCTTGTGCCTCCAGCACGGCGATGAAGTCGTACTCTCCCATGGTCCAGACCAACTCCCGGACCCGCCCGCCGGCCTGCTCGACCGCCTCACGGAAGCTGTTGCCTCGCTGCACGGCGCCGCGGAAGTCCTTGGTTCCCTGGTCGGTCCAGTTGCCGAGCCCGACATAGATGGGCATGGGGCGCTCCTTTCTCTTGCTGGGGACCGGCTGACAGAGGGCGACGCGGTTCTTGCTGCCCAGGATGAGCTAATTGGACAAGCTGCCTCCTTGAGGCGTACCGGGCCGAGTCAACTGGGCTGATACCTGTCCGTCAAGGAGAGGTAAGGAGACCTGAGTCCAACGCAAGTGCGGCTGGAGTGTTAACCACGAGCAGCCCCGGCGCCTGCAGCCAGCCACCTGACCACCGCGTCATCGGCAACGGTGACGGCCACGGCGGGACCACGCATTCCACGGCCAACGGCCACAATCATCAGCGCGATCAGCGCGATCGCGGCGATTAGCCACCCGACCCCGCTGATCTGCAGATGGTGCGGCAATGGTGTTGGCTCTCCGGACGGCCGGCGGCGACCCACCGACCGGAGCGTCCCTGGCTGCATCCGCGGGCCGCTCGTCTGTGTCGACTGGTCTGCGGGCGCGTCCATGGCCCTCCCAACCCAGGGCAGCTCAGCCCGGCATTAGGACCTCCTTGCTGGATTCTGGCTTGTCAAGGCTCGGAACCCGCTGCAGATCAGCCCCCTGCAAGCCGGACGCGCGGAATCTGCCGGCACAATTGGGAGTTGGACCGGCACCCATAAGCCCGGCGCTGCGTGAAGAGGCGCAATTTGCTAGCAGTTTGCCGTTCATGGTAATTAGGCACCGATTGAACCTCGCCGCTGTCATGGGGGTCGTCGCTGCAGGCGCCCGCCCGCTCGACCGAGGACCACCAGCCGCGCGACTCTCCCCGCGGCCGTCGCCGCACCCCTTCCGCCTCACCCGCCAAGCTGCGCTTGACCCGCCGCGGATGGCTGCTGCTGTGGCTGACAGTCACGGCAATTGCCCTGGCCGATGGCGGGCTCCTGCTGGAACCGTCTATGATCCTGGTGGCTATGGAGGGCCGCTCGGCGTCGGTGCCGGCCGGCCTGACCGTCGACCAGGCCCTCCGGCGCCTAGCCGTGCCGCCACTGGCCGGTGACCTACTGGCCGTGGACCACACCATGCTCCGCAGCGGCGCCTACCCACCCAGGGTGCTGGTCAACGGCCAGCCGGCATCCGGGACGCGCCGCCTACACCGTGGCGACCGCGTCACCGTCCAGGCTGGCCGCGACCGGCTGGAGCCAGTGGTCCGCACCCTCCAGCAGCTTGCGGCCGTCCGCCCTGGCAACCCGGTCCGGTCGCTGGCCAGTGGCCCAGCCCAGGCCATCCTGGACCGCGGCAGGCTGTCGGGCCGGGTAATACCGGTGGCCTTTCACCCGGCCGGTGGGAGCCCCACGGCACCGCTGCCGGTGGCGCTGACCTTCGACGATGGCCCCTGGCCACACACCACCGCGCAGATCCTGGCGATCCTGGCGCAGCGGCGCGCGCCGGCTACCTTCTTCGTGGTCGGCCGGCAGGTCGAGCGCTACCCGCAGCTGCTCCGCCGCGAACTGGCTGTCGCGATGGCGGTGGGCACTCACTCCTACAGTCATCCGCAGCCGTTCGACCGGCTTCCGGCACCGCGCGTCCGCCAGGAGATCATCAGAGGCCGGCGCACCCTGGATCCGCTGGGCGTGCGGCCGGTAGGGTTCCGGCCCCCGGGCGGCACCCTCTCCGTGACCGTAGTGGCGGCCGCCGAGCAGCTCGGCTTCCGCACCGTGCTATGGACCGTCGACCCGGCCGACTGGCAGCCAGGCATCACGGCTGACCAGCTCGTGCGGCGTGTGCTGGCCGCGGCCCGGCCAGGCGCGATCGTGCTGCTGCACGACGGCGGCGGTAACCGGTCGGCCACCGTGGCAGCCTTGCCGGCCATTATCGACGGGCTGCGCCACCTAGGTCTGACGCTGACGACCCTGCCAACCTGATCGGTCCACACGTTTAGGTCGGCGTGTAGGTATGCGCTCTAACACCGCCATGCCATCCAAAGGTCTCGGCCGCCTGGCTGCGGTCCAACTGCAAGGCCCTGGTCAGGGGTGCTATCCCGGCGAGGAACAGGAGCAGCGCCAAGCCTCATTCCTATCGGGATGCATCCGAGGCGGTCGGCGCGCTAAGACGAACGACCAGCGTTTCCGCTGGTGGGTGGGCCTGATGGGACTTGAACCTCCGACTTTATCCTCATCAGATCTACCGGCCAGTCCGGTCCAGGCCCGGGTGGTACAGGTTCGTCACGGCCGGGAAGTGGGGTAGGGCGGCGTCGGCCGAGTTGCTCCCCGCGGCGGCGCTGGCCAGCCGCCAGCGTCACCGCGGGCTGCTTGTCGGGCGGTGCCGCCCCGCATCGTCCCCTTGGCCCGCCACAGGCGGTCCAGCTGCGCCGCCAGCGGCCCGCTGCCGTGCTCCAGGTACTGCAGCTCGACGTGGCCGTAGAACGGCCGGCCGCGGAGGCGGCACGCCTGGCAGCGCCAGTCGCAGGTTTGCGGGGTGCACGGACGGGGGTCGTGGGGCTTCGGCCAGCAGGTGCAGCTGCGACCCTTGTCGAGCCCCGAGTCGGGCCCCGATCCGGGCGGGATGCTGATCTCCCCGGGCCGGCCCGTCTTCCGGCGGCCCACACCTGTCACCGCCCTCGGCCTGATTGCCAGGCTCCGACCAGCTCGCCAAGCCGGCGGGCGCGGCCACGTCGGAGCCGCGTGCTGCGCACCCACCGTACTCCCCGGCGGGGCCTGCCGGGCACGGTGCAGGTGCGCTGGTGGCCGAAGGCGCACCGGCCGACGCGCCCTCGGTCACGGTCCCCTGCCCGGACGTCAGGTCCGCTTCGACGCAGGCCCTGGCATTGTGCCTAGGGACCGGCTTCCGGGCGGACGCTACTTACGGCAGGGAGCCTCTTGATGCGAGCCGTCGCCGGGAGGAGACTCACGCCCGACAAGGGGCGCGGAAGGCGCCTCCGGGGCAAAGAGGGGGCCAGCTGCATGCACCCCACACGAACCCTTCGGCGCGGGCTCCTCGCAACCGCAGCGGGAGCGCTCATCCTCGTCCTGGTGGCCGCCGCGGCCGCGGCCGGCACCTACACGCAAGGACCGCTCGTCCTGGCCTCCGGGCCGAGCCCGTTCGCCGCCTGCACGGTCGGCGGGCCAGGCACGAACTACCCCAACTCCGAGGTCGAGCCGTTCGTCGCCGTCAACCCTGCGAACCCGAGCAACATCATCGGCGTCTTCCAGCAGGACCGCTGGGACAACGGCGGCGCCCACGGCATCATCGCGGCCGTCACCCACGACGGCGGCCAGACCTGGACCAGGACGTGGCCGCACTTCAGCACCTGCGCCGGCGGCACCGCCGCCAACGGGGGCAACTACGACCGCTCCTCCGACCCGTGGGTGACGTTCGCCCGCAACGGCGACGCCTACTTCATCAGCCTCTCGGCGAGCGCCGACTTGCTGACCTCGGCGGTCCTGGTCAGCAAGTCCACCGACGGCGGCGACACGTGGAGCGAGCCGACGACGCTGATCAGTGAGCGGTCCGCGTTCCACTTCAACGACAAGGAATCGATCACCGCAGACCGGACGAGGGCGCGGTACGTCTACGCCGTCTGGGACCGCAGCCAGTTCCCCAGCGAGAACGCCGACTTCAACGCGCTCCGCTCCGCCGCGTTCCGCGGCCCCGCCACGTTCTCGCGGACCACGGACGGCGGCGCGACGTGGTCGGCGCCGCGCAACATTATGCCGACCAACGCCAACCTGTTCACGATCGGCAACCAAATCGCGGTGCTCCCCGACGGCTCGCTCGTCGACGTCTTCGAGCTCTTCCACGGATCGGGGCGCCAGCCATCCCCCAACCAGTTCACCGAGTCGCTGATGCGGTCGACCGACAAGGGGCTGACCTGGTCGAATGTGATCGACATCTCCACCGACCAGTCGGTGGCGGTGCGCGACCCGGACACCGGCGCGCCCGTTCGGGCAGGGGCGGGGCTCCCCGACGTGGCGGTCGACCCCAACAACGGCACCCTCTACGTGGCCTGGAACGACTCCCGCTTCAGTGGCGGCCTGCGCGACGACGTCGCCTTGTCGAAGTCGACCGACGGCGGGCGCAGCTGGTCGACGCCCACCAAGGTGAACCAGACGCCGGTGCCCGTGGCCGCCTTCACCCCGTCGGTGGAGGTGGCGGCCGACGGGACGGTCAGCGTCTCCTACTACGACTTCCGCAACAACACCCCCGCCCCGGGGGCCCTGACCGACGCGTTCCTCGTCCACTCCCACGACGGTGGCGCGACCTGGGCGGAGAACCGGCTGACACCGACCTCCTTCGACATCGAGCAGGCGCCGGTGGCCCGCGGCTACTTCCTCGGCGACTACGAGGGGCTGACCAGCGCGGGGGCGAGGTTCATGCCGTTCTTCATCCAGGCAGTCAGCGCGCCGGCGAACCCGACCGACGCCTTCTTCACCACCGTCGGCCCCTAGCTCGCTCACCCAAGGAGGGCGGCGGCGCCGCCCTCCTCCCGCATCCCAGGGCTCCGGCGTTCCGTGAGGTTGCCTGGTTGGTGACGGACCGCGGGATGGGTATGGAGCGGGCACCAGCGTGCGGGATCATGCGGTTCTCACGGCCTCATGACCACGCTGGAGGCACGTGTCGGGTAGCTCCGGCG
>DASQWY010000581.1:0-2432 GCA_035640005.1 Actinomycetes bacterium | reverse complement strand
TCGCGACCTGCTGCCGATCGGCAGCCGCCATACCGGCGATGGTGTACACCGTCCAGCTACGGCTGCGCCAACTGCGAATGAGCAACAAACCGTCGGGAAACGTCTGACGGTGGTCCTCAGGCAGCTCATGGACGTTGCCGCGCGATTCACCTCGAAGGGCCAGGCGCTGGGGCTGCACGCGGGTGACCAGGTCGTCTCCGCGTGGAGGGTGGCCGTGCCATCCTGGCCCGTACCGCCAGCCTGCTCGACCTCGCCGGTGCCGTCAGCGTGCCCGCCAGCAAGCGGGGGATCCCTGGGCCGAGGTGCGCCGCCAGGTCCGCGTCGCGCGGGGGCGCCAAGCGGTGTCCGCCTTCGTCGACACCAAGCCACCGCCGAAGAGCTCTTGCTGGCCGACCTGGTGGTCGCCGAGGTCGTGTACGTGCTGGAGTCCTTCTTCGAGGTGCCGCGGGCCAGGGTCGCCGCCCTGACCCGCGCGGTCATCGCGTTCCCAACCATCGTGGTCTTGGACGCGCCGGCGCTGCTGCGAGCGCTGGAAATCTATGAGCTTGACCGGTTGGACTTCGCCGAGGCGTACCTGGTCGCGCAGGCGGAGCGGTCGGGGGTCGGGATGGTCGCCTCGTTCGACCGGGCGATCGACCGCGTGACGACCGTCCGACGGGTAGAGCCGGTCTGAGCCATGGCGTATGGTTGAGGCGCTCAGAGGTTGCCAGCACCCCTGCCATGCGGCCGGTCCCGCACCGGATCTCGTCGGTGTTCCGGCTGCGTGCATCGCGGCTGACCTTGTGGCTTCCGAGCCGGCCAGTCCACCGCCGAGCCGAGGAGGCCAGATGGCCCCGCTGTTGGAGTCCGCCAGCACGCCTTCGGAGGGTGAGGCCATCGTCACCGTCCGTGGCGACATCGACGTGCACACCGCCGCGCAGCTCTGGCAGTACCTGAGCTACCTGGTCGGCCAGGGCCACCACCACATCGTGCTGGACCTGCACGGCATGCTCCTGATCGACTCCGCCGGTGTCGAGGTCCTGGCCAGGGTGTCGGCCTGGACCCGCCGCAACGGCGGCGACCTGGTCCTGCGGTCGGCCAGCCCGGCCCTGGTGGAGCGGCTGGAAGCCGCCCGGCGCGGCGACGCCCGCGTGCGGCATCCCTCGGCCGACCGCCGGCCGGGCCCACCGCGGGCACGACCCGGGGAGCCGCGTGCCTGACGGCACCGCGGTCGGTCGTCAGCTGTCCTGGTGCGGTTGCTTCCTGGACGGGCGCCGCGACCCGGCCCGAGGGCTTGCCGGCGACCCGGCGGACGCCGCCGGAGCGGGTGGGCGCCGCACGACACCGAGGCGGCGGAGGGCCGCGGCGCGCTGGAACTGGTCGGCCAGGTTGTCCAGCAGGCTGGTGGCGGGCACCGCCGGCTCGGCGGCCAACCGCGCGATCAGGCCGTCCACCACCTTGCGGGCGAGCCGTTCGACCTCGGGGTCGACGGCTGGTACCGGCTGGTCAGGCAGCGTGCTGGGCGTACCGCTGAGGTAGCTCATGCTCGGATCAACTCCTCGGTGGCGCCCGAGCTGGATCGTGCGCCACGCCCGGCCGCCGGGCTCCTGGCCAGTCTACGCCCGCCCTCGAAGGGGGTGGCCGGGGACCGCTCGTCGCTGATTGGCGCTCGGCCCGGAGGGAAGCCTTCTCCCAAGTCTGGGAACGACAAGAAGGCTGGTCACTACCGTGGCAACGCATCAAGGGCAGCGGGTCCCGGGCGGCTCGCAGCATCTGGAGCTGCGCGTCCGGGCGACCCGGGCGGCCGCCCGGGAGGTCCGGCGCGCCCTGCGACGGCTGCCCTTGCCGTTCCCGCTGGCCGATGACGCCGAGCTGGCCGTCTCCGAGCTGGTGACCAACAGCGTCCGGCACGCCGGGCTCGACCCCGACGACCGGATCGGCGTCAGCGCGGACTGGTCGGGAGCACGGCTGCGGGTGCAGGTGCGCGACGGTGGCCGCGGCGGCGGCCCCGCGGCGGTCTCCGGGTCCATCCGTCCCGCCCCTGGGGCGGAGTCGGGCTGGGGGCTGTACCTGGTGCACCGCCTGGCCGCCCGGTGGGGCACGACCGCCGAGGGCTACTGGTTCGAGTTGCGGTCCGAGCGGCCTTCGCGGGCCTAGTCTCGGGGGTCCTCCTCGGTCGCGACCGCCGCCGGGGTCCCCTCCCGCTTGGTCACCACCGCGTACCGATCGGTCTTGGCGACCACCCGCTCCACCTCGGCCGTCACGTGGCCGAGGGCGACGGCGAACTGTCTCGGGTCGGCCCGCACCGACTCGTACTCCGCCAGGGTGATGGCGATGACCCGGTCGCAGTCCGGGCGGCCGCACTCGCACAGGACCCGGACGTGCTCGCCGGCCGGCCCACCCGCATGGGCCTGTTCGATCCCTTCGTTGATGTCGCGGGTGGTCGCCTCGTT
>DASQWY010000580.1:0-2053 GCA_035640005.1 Actinomycetes bacterium | reverse complement strand
CTGGCCTGCGGGTTTAACCCCTCGGTAACGAGGCTCGCGCATCACCTCGACGCTGCACCCTGATCCCGAGACGCCCCGCTGATTCGTGATACGCGACCCTCGTTAAGGCAGCATGATCGTCTGGAAGTCGTAGGGCTCCCGGCGGAAGCCGATGCGCTCGTAGAGGGCGATGGCGGGCTGGTTGAAGTCGTTGACGTACAGCGACAGGTTGGGGTGGCGGTCGAAGGCCAGGGCGCAGCAGGCGGCCATGGCGCCGGTGCCGACCCCGCGGCCGCGCAGCGACGGGGGCACGTAGACGCCCTGGATCTGGGCGCTGCGCCCGCTGGCGCAGCCGACGTCCATCTTGAACTGCAGCTGGCCGTCGACGTCGTAGACGTAGGTCCAGCCGCGGGCGGTCAGCACCCGGACCCGGCGGCGGTAGCCGTCCGGGTCGCGGGCCAGCGGGTTCTCCCCCATCTCCTCGGTGTACATGGCGGCCGACAGCCGCAGCACCTGCTCCTCGTCGGCGCGGGTGGCCAGCCGCGCGGTGCCCGCCCGCTTGGCGTCCGGGTCCCAGGCCAGCTGCTCCGGCTCGCACGCGTAGACGAACTGCCTGGCGCGCACCTCGCGCGGCGCCGGGTAGCCGGACCGCACCAGCGACCACAGCCGCTCCACCGCCCGCCGCTCCCCCACCACCATGCGCGCCAGGTACTGGCCGGTGGCGGCGGGGGCGAGCGCGTCGCAGGCGGCCTCGGTCTCGAACGCGGGCACCAGGTTGGGCCCCACGTGCAGCGCGCCCTGCAGCTCGCCCTGCTCGTCGAAGGCGCCCCACAGGGGGCTCGGGCCGATCGAGGTCAGCGCGCCGTCGTGCAGCACCCGGCTGGCGATGAACACGTCGCGGACGGGGTGCTGGTCCAGCAGGGCGAGCAGCACGGCCTGGTCGGCCCGGCCGAGCGGCCGCACCTGGATGCCGGCCGGCCTGCCGGGCCGGCGGCCTCCCGCGCGCGAGCGGAGCACCTCAGCCCCGGACGACCTCGGGCGCGCCCGGCCCGCTCCCGGCCGCCCGGTACTCCTCGGCGAGCAGCTTGGCCTCGTGCAGCAGGGCGTCGACGATCTCGGCCTCGGGCACCGTGCGGATCACCTGGCCGTGGCGGAAGATCTGGCCCTTGCCCTTGCCGGAGGCGACCCCCACGTCGGCCTCGCGGGCCTCGCCGGGGCCGTTGACGATGCAGCCCATCACCGCCACCCGCATCGGCGCGTCGATCTCGGCCATGCGCTCCTCCACCGCGTTGGCCAGCGCGAACACGTCCACCTCGGCGCGCCCGCAGGAGGGGCAGGCGACCAGGTCGAGCTTCTTCGGCCGCAGCCCCAGGGCGCCGAGGATCTGGTTGCCCGCCTTCACCTCCTCGATCGGCGGGGCGGTCAGCGACACCCGGATGGTGTCGCCGATGCCCTCCGCCAGCAGCGTGCCGATCCCCACCGTCGACTTGATGATCCCGTCGCGCGGCGTGCCCGCCTCGGTGACGCCCAGGTGCAGCGGGTAATCGCAGCGGGCGGCCAGCAGCCGGTAGGCCTGGATCATCACCACCGGGTTCTGGTGCTTGACGGAGATCTTGACGTCGCCGAAGCCGACCGACTCGAGGATGCCCACCTCGAACATGGCCGACTCGACCAGCGCCTCGGCGGTCGGGCCGCCGTGCGCGGCCAGGATCTCCTTCTGCAGCGAGCCGGCGTTGACGCCGACCCGGATCGGGATGCCCCGCTGCGCCGCCTCCCCGGCGATCAGCTGCACCTTGTCGTGCTTCTTGATGTTGCCCGGGTTGATGCGCACCCCGGCGCAGCCGGCCTCGATCGCGGCCATGGCGTACTTCCACTGGAAGTGGATGTCGGCCACCACCGGGATGGTCGACTTGCTGGCGATCGCCGGCAGGGCGGCGGCGTCGTCGGTGTCCGGCACCGCCACCCGGACGATGTCGCAGCCGGTGGCGGCCAGCTCGGCGATCTGCTGCAGGGTGGCGTTGACGTCGGCGGTCTTGGTGATCGTCATGGACTGCACGCTGATCGGCGCGCCGCC
>DASQWY010000579.1:0-4728 GCA_035640005.1 Actinomycetes bacterium | reverse complement strand
AGGGGTCGGTCTCCGGCGAGGTCGTCCGCACCGGCAAGTCGGTGGTGGTGGCCGACGCCGCCAGCGACCAGCGGGTCCGGCAGCCGGCGCTGCGGGCGGGCGGGTTCGGCGCGGCGGTGTTCGCCCCGCTGGCGGTCCGCGGGCAGGTGCTCGGCACGCTGCTGGTGGCCAACGCCGGCGGCGGCCGCGCGTTCGGCGAGGCCGACGTGCAGCTGGCCGAGACGTTCGCCGAGCAGGCGGCGGTCGCCCTGGAGCACGCCCGGCTGCAGCGCGAGCTGCGCCGGCTGGCGGTGCTGGAGGACCGCGAGCGGATCGCCAAGGAGCTGCACGACGGCGTCATCCAGGCGCTGTTCGCGGTCGGGCTGGGCCTGCAGGGCACCGCCGCCTTCGCCGGCGACCCGGACCTGCGGCAACGCATCGGCGGCGCGGTCGACGAGCTGGACCGGGTCATCCGCGACCTGCGCAACTACATCTTCGGGCTGCGGCCGGGCATCCTCGCCGACCGCCAGCTCGACCAGGCGCTGCAGCGGCTGGCGGCGGAGCTGGAGGAGAAGGCGGGGGTGGTGACGGTCGCCGAGGTCGACCCGGAGGCGGCCGCCGGGCTCGCCGGCGTCGCCGCCGACGTGGTCCAGCTGGCCCGCGAGGCGCTGGCCAACGTCGGCCGGCACGCGGCGGCGGCGACCTGCCGGATCTCGCTGCGCAGGGACGGCGACCGGGTGGTGCTGGAGGTCGACGACGACGGCCGCGGCTTCGACCCGGCCGGCGTGCGGCCGGGCGGGCAGGGTCTGGGCAACCTGCGCGAGCGGGCCGCAGCCCTGGGCGGCCACGCCGAGGTCCGCAGCCGCCCCGGCGAGGGCACCACCGTCCGGATCGCCCTCCCCCGCTGACCGCCGGCGCCGCGCAACGTCCCGCCGGGAGCGGGCCGTTCGCCCCTACGGCGCGCGCGGCCGCGGCGGCACCCTGGTGCCATGTTCATCCGCTACTACCTGGAGCTGCCGCTGGCCGCCGGCCGGGTGGAGGACGCCCTGGCCGGGTCGGCCGCGCGCTGGCTGGAGGCGCTGGCCGGCGACGCCGGGCGGCGCGGCGAGGGGCTGCTCGCCGAGGTCGGCGTCGGCCCGCTCGGCGTCGGCCCGCGCCTGGCGCGGCCGGTGCGGGTGCGCCTGGGCGAGCCGGTGCGGCTCGGCGCCACCACCTCGGTGCCGATGACCTGGGAGCCGGCCGGCGGCGGGGGGCTGCTGCCCACGCTCGACGCCGACCTGGAGGTCGGGCCGCTCGGGCCGGCCCGCACCCACTTGGCCATCAGCGCCCGCTACCGGCCGCCGCTGGGGCCGCTCGGCCGGGCGGCCGACCGGGTGCTGCTGCACCGGGTCGCCGAGGCGACCGTCAAGGACTTCCTGGACCGGGTCGGCGAGGCGGTCGCTACGATGGGCCCGTGAGCACCCCACCGCTGCGCGTCATGCTGGTCGACGACCACGAGGTCGTCCGCGACGGCATCAAGGCGCTGCTGGCCGCCAGCGACGACATCGTCGTCTGCGCCGAGGCCGGCACCGTCCGCGACGCGGTCGCCGAGGCCGAGCGCGCCCTGCCCGACGTGATCGTGATGGACGTGCGCCTGCAGGACGGCTCGGGCATCGAGGCGACCCGCGACGTCCGCGCCCGCCGGCCGGCCACCCAGGTGCTGATGCTCACCAGCTTCGCCGACGACCAGGCGCTGTTCGCCTCCATCATGGCCGGCGCCGCCGGCTACGTGCTCAAGCAGATCCGCGGCGACGACCTGGTGCGGGCGATCCGCGCGGTCGGCGCCGGCCAGAGCCTGCTGGACCCGGCCGTCACCAAGGGCGTGCTGGACCGGCTGCGCAGGGGCAAGCACCTGCTCAAGGACGAGAAGCTGGCCCGCCTGTCCCCGCAGGAGGAGCGCATCCTGCAGTTGGTGGCCGCCGGGCGCACCAACCGGCAGGTCGGCGAGGAGCTGCACCTGGCGGAGAAGACGGTGAAGAACTACGTCTCCAGCATCCTGTCGAAGCTGGAGGTGGCCCGCCGCGCCGAGGCGGCCGCCTACCTGACCCGCCACACCACCACCCCCGGCGGCTGACCGCCCGCCGCGGGCTCATGGAACCGGCGCCGCCTCGCCGGCGGCACCGCCAGCGGCCTGAAGCGCCGCGTGGACGTTCACGCCATGCGGATGACGCTGCCGATCAGGTCGCGGATGGAGACCATGCCGACGACCTGGCCGGCGGCGACCACCGGCAGGTGGCGGCAGCCCAGCTCGAACATGGTGGCGGCGACCTGGTGCAGGTCGGCGTCCAGGCCGACCGGGGCCGGCTCGGTGGTCATGTAGTCGGCCACGGTCGCGACCTCGGGGTCGGCGCCCTCGGCCACCATGCGCAGCAGGTCCCGCTCGGTGACGATCCCGGCGAAGCGGCCGCCGGTGGTCACCACCAGCGAGCCGACCTGCTCGTCCTGCATGCGGGCGGCCGCCGTGGTCAGCCGCTCGTCGGCGTCGGCGGCCACCACCCACGGTCGGTAGACGTCCTTCACCTTCATCGTGCTCACCCCTTCTCGGTGGTCGCGAACGATGCCAGGGTCTTGATGTAGTTGGCCCGCTCGAAGGCGGTCGGGTCGCCGGTGCGGCGCTGGCTGGCCAGGCCGCGGGCGTCGCCGACCGCCCGGTGGCGGTGCCGTTCCAGCCAGCGGCGCAGGCCGGCCTCGACCGTGGCCAGGTGCTCGGGGCCGTGGCGCAGCAGGGCCGAGGTCAGCATGGCCACGTCCGCGCCGGCCAGCAGCAGCTTGGCCGCGTCGGTGGCGGTGTGCACGCCGCTGCTGGCGGCCAGCGACACCGACCAGCGCCGGTGCAGGATGGCGATCCAGCGCAGCGGCAGGCGCAGCTCCGCCGAGGTGGACAGCTCCAGGGTGGGCGTCACCTGCAGGCTGTCGACGTCCAGGTCGGGCTGGTAGAAGCGGTTGAACAGCACCAGCCCGTCGGCGCCGGCCTCCACCAGCTGCCCGGCCAGGTTGGCCAGGGAGCTGAAGTAGGGGCTGAGCTTGACGGCCAGCGGGATGGTGATGGCCTGGCGCACGGCCCGGACCACGTCCAGGTAGCGCAGCTCGACCTCGCCGCCGGACAGGCCCGGCTGGGAGGAGACGTAGTAGACGTTAAGCTCCAGGGCGTCGGCGCCGGCCTGCTCCAGCCGGCCGGCGTGGGCGACCCAGCCGCCCCGGCTGACGCCGTTGAGGCTGGCGATCACCGGGATCCGCAGGCTCGCCTTGGCCTGCTCCAGCAGGGCCAGGTAGGCGTCGGGCCCGGCGCCGTAGCCGGCCCGGCCGGCGGCTGCCGGCGGAACGGCCGCGGCGCCGGTCAGCTCCTCCTCGAACAGCGAGGGCAGCACCACCGCGCCGGCGCCGGCCGCCTGCAACCTTCGTAGGCTCTCCAGGCTGCCGGTCAGCGGTGAGGAGGAGGCCACCAGCGGGCTCGAGAGCTCCAGCCCCAGGTAGCGGGTGCGCAGGTCGAGGGTGCTCATCGGAACACCTCCTCCACGTCCACCACCACCTGGGCGGCCCGTTCGGCGAAGCGGCCGGGCCGGAAGCCGGACAGCAGCCACGCCGGCTCGCCACCGGCGACCTCCTCGGCGACCAGCCGGCCCAGGATCGGCGCCAGCGTCACCCCGCTGTGGGTCACCGCCAGGTACAGGCTGTCCAGGCCGGGAACCGGGCCGACGATCGGCAGCCGGTCGGCGGGCATCGAGCGCCAGCCCAGCAGGGCGCGGGCGACGCGGGCGCCGCGCAGCGGCGGCAGGTAGCGGGCGGCCTGGGCGAGCAGCGCCCTGGCATGCCGCTGGCTGGGGTCGTGGGCGACCTGCTCCTGGGAGCGCTCGCCCAGCAGCACCACCCCGTCCGGCCGCTGCCGCAGGCACACCGCCGGGCCGGGGCCGCCGGGCAGGTAGACCACCTTGTCGGTGAAGGCGGGCAGCGGCTGGGTCTGCACCAGCAGGCCGGGGCTGGCCAGGGTCGGCACCTGCAGGTCCAGGCCGACCGCGGCCGCGACCGCCACCGACTCGGCCCCGGCGGCCAGCACCACCCGGTCCGGGCGCAGCAGCAGCTCGCCGACCTCGACCCGGAGGCCGTCGTCGTCCAGCCGCACCCGCGCCGGGGTGCCCAGCAGCAGCCGGCCGCCGGCCGCCGCGGTGGCCTCATGGCAGGCGCGCACCACCAGCCCGGGTTCGACCTGCCCGTCGCGTGGCGCATAGCAGGCGGCCGCCACCGGGCCGGGGGTGGCCGCCGGCAGCAGCCGGCGCAGCCCCGCCCCATCGACCGGGCTGATCGGGTAGCCGCGGGCGCGGGCCCGCTCGACCTGCGCGGCCAGCTGGAGGCCCTCGCGCGGGTCGGCCGCCCAGCGCAGCTGGCCGCCGCGGCGGAAGCCGACCTCCCCCAGCCGCGCCGCCCACCCAGACCAGCTCGCCAGGCTGGCGCAGGCCAGCTCGTAGTAGCCCACCGGGTCCTTGCCGAAGGCCGACAGCGACGCGAACGACCGCGCCGACGCGCCCCGCCCCGCCCGGTCGCCGTCCACCAGCACCGGGCGCAGGCCGCGCTCGGCCAGGTGCATGGCCACCGCCGAGCCGACGATCCCGGCCCCGATCACCACCACCCTGGGACGTTCTCCCTGCTCCATGGCGTCAGCCTCCTCATGTTTGACGCTCTCAGCGTCGTCGTGGTGGGGCGGGCGCGCACCGG
>DASQWY010000578.1:0-3641 GCA_035640005.1 Actinomycetes bacterium | reverse complement strand
CCGACCAGACGGCCGCCTGCTTGATCTTGTAGACGATCGTCTCGGGGTTCTGGTTGGTCAGCTCGGCCGAATCGAGCAGGTCCTTGTCCATCGAGACCGAGTAGTCCGCCTGGGCGTGGAAGGTCGCCGGGTAGACGTTCTCGATGATGTTCTGGACCGAGGTGCCGTTGTCGGACGACGTGTTGATGTTGAAGCCGGTCGGCTCCTGGTCGGCGGCATAGTTGAGGGTGCCGCCCTCCTTGGTGCCGCCGCCGCCACCGCCGCCGCCGCCGCCACCACCGCCGCCACAGGCGGCGGCGATCAGCGCGAGGCCGGCGAGCAGCCCTGCCCACCTCACCATCCGGAAACGATGCTGCACTTCGAGTGACCTCCTCGGTCGGATCGGTCGTCCGGGTGCCCACCGAAGCTGCCCGAACCTGACGTACCGAACGTCGCCCGAACGGCGACGGCGGCGATGAGCGGCGCGGCATCGGAGACCACGGCCGGCACCGCTGAGGTAGCCCTACGCCCTAGCCCACCTCCCACCTGTCGGCCTCGGGATCTACCTGACGAGCCTCGCGTCCCACGGGGGGTGCTCACGCAGAGAAGCTCAAGACCGGCAAGCCATATAGCGGCCGAATCGTACGCCACCGGCCCGAGGCACGTTCCTAAGAATTTTCTCAGCAGCATTTGCTCGCTCACCTGCGGCGATCAGACCAGCGGCCATGGATAGGAGCGGCCGCCCCGCGGCCGCGGCAGCCGGCCGACCCGGGCGAGCGCCCTGGCGCGGCTGGCCAGCGCCGCCACCTCCTCGCCGTCCAGCAGCTCCCGCAGCCGCTCGCCCAGTTCGCCGCCGGCGGTGGCCGCGCCCAGCCGGTCGCAGGCGGCGACCACCGGCGGGTCGAGCGGCTGGCCGGCCAGGTCCCACAGGACCGTGCGCAGCTTCGGCTCGACGTGGAAGCAGACCCCGTGGTCGATCGCCCAGACGCGCCCGTCCCCCCCAGCCAAGCAGTGGCCGGCCTTGCGGTCGGCGTTGTTGACCAGCACGTCGAAAGCGGCGATCCGGGGCAGCGCCGGGTCGCCGCTGGCCAGCAGCTCGAAGGCGGTCACCTCGGGGTCGGCGTCCACGAACAGCTGCACCGAGCCCTCCCCGAAGGGCCCGTCGCGGGCCAGGGTGAGCGGCACCAGGCCCCAGCCGAGCCCCTCGCTGACCAGGTAAGCGGCCACCTCCCGGCGGTACAGGGTGCCGCTCGGGAAGTCCCAGAGCGGGCGTTCGCCCCTGGCCGGCTTGTAGACGGCCAGGCGCTCCACGCCCTGGTGGCGGACGCGGGCGAGCAGGGTGGCGTTGGATGCCCAGGGGATGCGCCCGAGCACCTCCAGCTCACCCTCGGCGAGCAGGGCGCGGGCGAGCGCCTCGGAGGGCGGCGCGGGCCGGCCGTCGTCCGGGTCCGGGTCGGGCGTGGCGGTCACGGTCAGTCCTCGGACGGGCGGTGCCCGTTGAGGGCGGGGCAGATGTGGCCCGCCGGGTCGAGCGGGTTGCCGCACAGCGGGCACAGCGGCCGGCCGCGCAGCACCACCTGGGAGCCGTGGTGGGCCAGCACGCGCAGCTGCGGCCGGGTCACCCACAGCCGGACCTCCCGTGGCTCCGGCTCGAGAGGCTTGGGCAGCTCCTCCTCGCCCTCGCCGGCCAGCACCAGCTCGGTGGCGCTGACCACCACGCGGTCCCGCTCGGGGTCGTAGGTCAGCGACAGCCGGCCGACCCGGAAGTCGGGTTCGAGCGGCTCGGTGAGGTCCAGGTCGCCGGTCTCGGCGGCGCGCGCCTCCTCGGGGTCCTCCGGCCGCTCGGCGGCCAGCTCGGGCAGCCACGCCTGCAGGTTCTCCGACAGCTGCCGCACCTGCTCCTTCTCCACCAGCAGGGTGACCTGCTCGGTCCCTGAGGCGGCCTGCAGGTAGAAGGTGCGGTCGCCGGGCTCGCCGACCGCGTCGGCGGTCAGCCGGGTGACGGGGTCGAGGTCACGGCTTGTCACGCGCCACCTCCTTGCGCTTGCGTCGGGACCGGCGTGGCGGGGCGAGGTCGGCGGTGGTCCCGGTGTCGTTCAGCCGCAGCAGGTAGGGCGCCGGGCCGAAGCCGAGCACGGTCAGGCTGGCCGGCTCGACCGCCAGCCGCTGGAACAGGTCCAGGTGGAGCCCGAGGTAGTGGGCGACCAGCGCCTTGATGACGTCGGCGTGGCTGCACACGGCCACGGTCTGCCCCTGGTGGTCGGCCCGCAGCCGCTCCAGCGCGGCCACCGCGCGCACCTGCATCTCGTACAGCGACTCCCCGGCGGGGAAGCGGGCGGCCGACGGCCGCGCCCGGACCACCTTCCACAGCGGCAGCCTGGACAGCTCCTTGACGGTCCGGCCGGTCCAGTCGCCGTAGCGGACCTCGCCGACGTCCGGCAGCGTGCGCACCCGCAGGTCGCGCGTTGCCGCCAGCGCGGCGGCGGTCTCCTGGCAGCGCTCCAGCGGGCTGGAGTAGAGCGCGTCGAGCGGCACCGGGCCGAGCCGCTCGGCGAGCGCCTTCGCCTGCGCCCGGCCGGCCTCGGACAGGTGCACCCCCGGGGCCCAGCCGGACAGCCGCGCGCCGGTGTGCTCGGTGACGGCGTGGCGCAGCAGCAGCAGGAGCCTCATGCCGCCATTGTGACGAAGGCCCGCCAGGGCCGCCCTCCCCGTCCGTCAGCCGGTGGCGGCGGGCTCCGCCGGCGGCGCGGTGCCGGGCGCGTCGAGGCCGGCCCGGACGGCCCAGGCGGCCACCTCGGTCCGCGAGCTCATGCCGAGCTTGCTCAGGATGTTGGAGACGTGCACCGAGGCGGTCTTGGTGGAGATGTACAGGCGCCTGGCCACCTCGCCGTTGCTGAGGCCCTGGACGAGCAGGGTGGCGACCTCCCGCTCCCGCGGGGTCAGGGCGGCCGGCCCCTCCGGCGGCGCACCGGCGCCGAGCCGGCGCAGCAGCGCCTGCACCTCGTCGCGGCGCCAGCCCGGCCAGCGCCGCAGCAGCCGCTCGGCCTGCCTGGCCTGCTCCAGCGCGCCGGCCCGGTCGCCGAGGGCCAGCAGGCAGCGGGCGGCGCCCTGGTGGCAGTCGGCGAGGACGTACGGCGCCCGGCTGCGGTGCGGCGAGGCGGCCGCCTCCAGGTAGGCGTCGGCCGCCACCCGCGGGTCGCCCTCGGCCTCCAGCAGGGCCGCCTCTACCTGCCCCAACCCGGCCACGACCCGCTGGGAGTCGCTCGCCGGCGGCTCGCGCAGCCCGCTGCCGGCCAGCGCGGCGCGCACCTCGGCCGGGGGCATGCCGGCGCGGACCGCGTTCGCGAGCAGCGGCAGGCTGTGGTCGGCTTCCTTGGCGCTCCTGAGGACCGGTGTCGCCATCGTGTCGGCCAGCGCCCGCCGCGCCAGATCGGCGTCGCCCCGGCGCGCGGCCACCGCCAGCCACATGGCCGCCACCCAGCCCGCCGAGCACGGGTCGCTGTCCCGCGTCGCCGGCCCGCCGGACCGCTCGAGCAGGTCGGCCGCCTCCTCGGTCTGCCCCGCCTCCAGCAGCAGCTCGACCTCGCGAAGGGCGATGGCCCAGACCGGCTCGCGGCCCTTGACAGAGGAGAGCGGGCTACGCCGGGCGTCCTGGAGGGCGG
>DASQWY010000577.1:0-6221 GCA_035640005.1 Actinomycetes bacterium | reverse complement strand
GACCCGGCCCTGGTCGGCCGGGTGCGCGCCGGCGAGCCGGGCGGCGACCCGTGATCAGCTACCTGCAGGCGATCGTGCTCGGGCTGCTGCAGGGCGTCACCGAGCTGTTCCCGGTCTCCAGCCTCGGCCACTCGGTGCTGGTGCCCGCCCTGCTCGGCTGGAACCGGGTGCTGGCCGACCAGTCGGCCCGCGAGTCGCCGTTCCTGGCGTTCCTGGTCGGGCTGCACGTCGCCACCGCCCTGGCGCTGCTGCTGTACTTCCGCGCCGAATGGGCGCGCATCCTCACCGGCCTGTTCGGGTCCGCGCGGCGACGCCGCGTCGACACGCCCGACGAGCGGCTCGGCTGGCTGCTGGTGGTGGCCACCATCCCCGCCGGGCTGTTCGGGCTCGCCTTCGAGCACCGCCTGCGGGTGCTGTTCGCCCGGCCGCTGGCGGCCGCGGCCTTCCTGCTGGGCAACGGCCTGCTGCTGCTGGCCGGGGAGGGGCTGCGGCGGCGGTCGGCCGCGCGGGAGCGGCTCACCGCCCGGCTGGACCCCGGCCGCCTCCGCGGCCAGGCCCCGGCGGGCGTGCGCGCGGCCGCCGCGCCGGAGGCGCGCCTCGCCACGCTGCGCCCCGCCGACGCCGTGCTGATCGGCGCCGCGCAGATCCTGGCGTTCTTCGCCGGCATCAGCCGGTCCGGCGTGACCATGGTGGCCGGGCTGGCCAGGGGCCTCGACCACGAGGACGCCGCCCGCTTCGCGTTCCTGCTGGCCACGCCGATCATCCTGGCCGCCGGGGTGTACAAGCTGCCCGACCTGCTGGGGCCGAACGGCGACGGCGTGCGCGGGCAGGTCCTGGCCGGCAGTGTCGCCGCCGCGGTCGCCGCCTGGTGCTCGGTCCGCTTCCTGTCGCGCTGGTTCCGGACCCGCACGCTCCTCCCCTTCGCCGTCTACTGCCTGCTCGCGGGTGCGGCGTGCCTGCTCCGATTCGCGTGACGGCCGGCCGCTGATGGACCGGCGCGCCCTGCTCGCGGCCGCGGCGGCCGGCGCGCTGGCGGCGCCGGCGGCGCTGACCGCGCGGCAGCGCCACGACCAGTCCGCCGGTGAGGTCCGCGCCGCCGCCACCGGCGGCGTGCCGCCGCTCGGCTGCCGCCAGCTCATATGGTCGGTGCCGACCGCCGCGCCGCTGGTGGCGCTCACCTTCGACGACGGGCCGGATCCTGAGCTCACGCCGCGCATCCTGGCCGTGCTGGACCGCCACGGCGTCCGCGCGACCTTCAACGTAATGGGGCACAACGCCCTGCGTCACCCGGACCTGCTGCGCGCCGTTGTCCGGGCCGGCCACGAGCTCGGCAACCACACGCTGACCCACCAGGACCTGGCGTTCCAGTCCGAGGCGGCCACCCGCCGCCAGCTTGAGGGTGGCCAGCGGGCGATCGAGCAGGTCGCCGGGGTGCGGCCGCGCTTCTTCCGGCCGCCCCGCGGGGAGCTGACCGGCTCGGCCGTGCAGGTCGCCGCCGAGCTCGGCTGCGACGTCCTGCTGTGGTCGGTGACACGCGGCCCCGGCCGGGTCGGCACGCCGGCCACGGTCGTCCGCTCCGTCGCCGCCGCGGCCGCGCCCGGGGCCGTGGTCGCCCTGCACGACGGGATCGGCCGGGGCACCTTCCGGCCGGGCGGGGCGGAGGCCCGGCTGCTGCGCGCCCGCCGCTCGGTCGAGGTCGCCGCCCTGCCCGCCGTGATCCAGGCGCTGGCCGGCCGCGGCCTGCGCTGCACCACCGCCTCGGCGCTGCTCGCCTCGGCGCAGGTCGCCTCGGCCGCCTCACCACCCGCCGCCACCACCTGATCGGCTGGGTCGCCGGGTAAGCTCTGGCGGTGCCGAGGGCGCTTGCCGAGACCGTCGCGTTGCTGCTGCTGGCCGCCACCCTGGCGTTCGCGGTGGTCCGGCCCCGCGGCCTGCCGGAGGCGGTGGCGGCGGTGCCGGCCGCGCTGCTGGCGGTCGCGCTGGGCGTGCTGCCCGCCCGCGCCGCCCTCGACGAGCTGCGCGACCTCGGCCCGACCATCGGCTTCCTGGCGGCGGTGCTGCTGCTGGCCGAGCTGTGCGACCGCGAGGGCCTGTTCGAGGCCGCCGGCCGCCGCATGGCCGCCGCCGCCCGCGGTCGGCCGGTCGCCCTGCTCGGGCTGGTGTTCGGCGTCGGCTCGGCGGTGACCGCCGCGCTCAGCCTGGACGCCACCGTGGTGCTGCTCACCCCGGTGGTGTTCGCCACCGCCGCCAGGCTGCGGCTGCGGCCCAAGCCGCACGTGTACGCCTGCACCCACCTGGCCAACTCCGCGTCGCTGCTGCTGCCGGTGTCCAACCTCACCAACCTGCTCGCCTTCCGCGCCAGCGGCCTGTCGTTCGCACGCTTCGGCGCCACCATGGCGCTGCCGTGGCTGGCCGCGATCGGGGTGGAGTGGCTGGCGCTGCGCCGCTTCTTCGCCAGCGACCTGGTCGGCCGCGGCGAGCTGGTGGCCGACACGCAGGCGGCGGCCGGCGGCGGGCCGCGGTTCGCCACGGCGGTGCTGGCGCTCACCCTGGCCGGGTTCGGGGTCGCCTCGCTGGCCGGCGTCGACCCGGCGCTGGTGGCGGCGGCGGGGGCCGCCGCCCTGGCGGTGCCGGCGTTGCGGCGCGGGCGGGTGCGGCCCGCCGAGCTGGGCCGCGCGGTGGCCGTGCCGTTCCTGGCGTTCGTGGCCGCGCTGGGAGTGGTGGTGCGGGCCGTCTCCGGCGCCGGGCTCGGGCCGCTGGCCGAGCGGCTGCTGCCGGCGGGCGGCTCGCCGTGGTCGCTGCTGGCGGTCGCGGCGCTGGCCGCGGCCCTGGCCAACCTGGTCAACAACCTGCCCGCGATCCTGCTGCTGCTGCCGGCCGCCGCGGCCGCCGGGCCGGGCACGGTGCTGGCGGCGCTGGTCGGGGTGAACGTCGGGCCGAACCTCACCTGGGTCGGCTCGCTGGCGACGCTGCTGTGGCGGCGGCTGCTGACCGAGCGGGACGCCGAGCCGGCGGTCGCGGAGTTCCTTCGGCTGGGCGCGCTGACCGTGCCCGCCGCGCTGCTGGCCGCCACCCTGGCGTTGTGGCTGGCGCTGCGCGCACTACCATGACCCCCGCCATGGCGATGCGCGCGCTCATCTGGCTGGTCGAGGGCACCTGGCAAGGGTGCGTGGACGCCGCCCGCCCGCTGCTGCCCGCCGACGCCGAGGTCACCCTGCTGCACGCGGCGCCGGCCGAGGTGGAGCAGGCGGCCGAAGGGGCGCTGGCCGGGCTGCTCGGCCGCGGCCGGCCGGGCCCGGGACGCCACCCGGTCGAGCGGATGGCCGCGCTGTCGGAGCGGGCCGCCGCCGAGCTGCTCGCCGCCGCCGAGGCGCGGCTGGGGCTGGGCCGCCCGGCGCGCAGGCTGGTCCGCCGCGGGCGGGTCGAGCGGCTGGTGGTGGAGGCGGCGCGGGACGCCGGCGCCGACCTGCTGGTGGCGGCCCGCGACGGCGACCGCTCCCGGCTGGGGCCGGCGAGCCTGGGGCCCGCGACCCGCTTCGTGGTCGACCACGCCCCCTGCGCGGTCCTGCTGGTCTGGCCCGACACCACCCCCGGCCTGGAGTCGATCCCGCCGCCGCCCCCGCCCCCGCCGCCACCGTGACGGTGGACGGGCGGCGGCCGCCGTGGGTGTCGCCCGAGGTCGCCAGCATCGGCGCGGCCAGCTTCTTCAGCGACGCCGGCCACGAGATCGCCACCGCCGTGCTGCCCAGCTTCCTCACCGGGGTGCTGCACGGCTCGGCCGGCACCCTCGGGGTCATCGAGGGGCTGTCGGACGCGCTGCTCGGGGTCGCCAAGCTCGCCGGCGGGCCGCTGGCCAACGAGCCCGGCAGGCGGGTGCGGCTGGCCGGCGGCGGCTACCTGCTGACGGCGCTGTTCACCTCGGCGATCGGCCTGGCCACCGCGGTCTGGCAGGTCGGGGTGCTGCGGGCGGCTGCGTGGGTGGCGCGCGGCGCGCGCACCCCGGCGCGGGAGGCGATGCTGGCCGGCCTGGCGCCGGCCGACGCCTACGGCCGCTCGTTCGGGGTGGAGCGGGCCGGCGACAACCTCGGCGCGGTCGCCGGGCCGCTGCTCGCCTCCCTGCTGGTGGCGGCGGTCGGCATCCGCGCCTCGTTCTGGTTCGCCCTGATCCCCGGCTCGCTTGCCGCGGTCGCGATCACCGTGGCGGGCGCGCGCGTGCTCCGCACCGCCGCGCCGCGGCGCGAGCGGGCCCGGCTGGAGCTCGGCAGCCTGCGCCGCGCCGGGCTGCTGCGCCCGCTGCTGCCGGTGGCAATGTTCGAGCTGGGAAACGTCACCACCACCCTGCTGATCCTGCGAACCACCCAGCTGCTGCACCACGGCGGCCGCTCCCTCACCGCCGCGGCCGCCCTGGCCATCCTGCTGTACGCCGGGCACAACCTGGCGGCCGCCGCCGTGGCCCTGCTCGGCGGCCTGTGGATCGACCGCAGCGGCGCCCGGCGGGTGTTCGCCGCCGGCGGCGCCGCGTACGTGCTCGCCTACGCCGGCCTCGCCCTGCCCGTCCACCAGTGGCCACCGCTGCTGGGCCTGTTCTGCCTGGCGGGCGCCGGCATCGGGCTGGCGGAGCCGGCCGAGTCCACGCTGGTCGCGCGGCTGCTGCCCGACCGGCTGCGCGGCAGCGGCTTCGGCCTGCTCGGCGGGCTGCAGTCGGCCGGCGACTTCCTCTCCTCGGCGGTCGTCGGCGTGCTGTACGCGGCGGTGTCGCCGGCCGCCGGGTTCGCCTACGCCGCCGCCTGGATGGTCCTGTCGGTCGCCACCATCATGCTCGGGAGCCGGCGGGGGCATCATGGCGGGCAGCCGGCCCAGGCGGCACCGTGAGGAGGCGGCAATGGGCGAGGACGTTGACGTGGTCGAGGTCGTCATCGAGATCCCCAAGGGGAGCCGCAACAAGTACGAGTTCGACCACGAACGGCAGGTGATGCGCCTGGACCGGCGGCTGTTCACGGCCACCGTGTACCCGGCCGACTACGGCTTCCTGGAGGGCACGCTGGCCGAGGACGGCGACCCGCTGGATGCCCTGGTGCTGCTCACCGACCCGACCTTCCCCGGCTGCCACGTGCTGGCCCGGCCGCTGGGGGTGTTCTGGATGGAGGACGAGAAGGGCCCGGACGCCAA
This sequence comes from Actinomycetes bacterium, assembly GCA_035640005.1. GTDB lineage: Bacteria > Actinomycetota > CALGFH01 > CALGFH01 > CALGFH01 > DASQWY01. Next base: position 1,052 of record DASQWY010000577.1, on the reverse strand, counting down.
GATCATCGCGGTGGTGGACGGCGACCCGGACTACGAGCGGGTCCGCGAGATCGACGACCTCCCCAGGCACCTGCTGGAGGAGATCGAGCACTTCTTCGACATCTACAAGGACCTGGAGCCCGGCAAGTCCTCCTCCACCGCCGGCTTCGAGGGGCTGGAGGCCGCCCGCCGGCAGATCGCCGAGGCACGAGCGCGCGCGGGCTAGGTGCTACCGTGATCCCTCTACCAGCGATGGAGCTCGCTGCGAACCGCCCTCCGGGCTGATGGCTCCTGCACCGCAGGCAGCCGGACGCCGGGAGGGGAGACATGGAGGCGGTCAGGAGCCCGTCGCTCGTCGAGGCGCTGGCGACCCTGGCCGAGGCGGCGCGGCTGCTCGGCGCCGGCGAGCTCGGCGAGCAGGCCGCCGAGGCGGCCGGCCGGCTGCAGGCGCTGGACCTCGAGGTCGCCGTCGTCGGCGAGTTCAAGCGGGGCAAGTCGAGCCTGGTCAACGCGCTCATCGGCCGCCAGGTGCTGCCGGTCGGGGTGCTGCCGCTGACCGCCGTCCCGACCGTGCTGGAGCGGGGCGATGAGGCCCTGCTGGTCGACTTCGCCGACGGCCGGGCCGAGCGGCACGACCTCGGCGAGATCGCCCGCTTCGTGACCGAGGAGGGCAACCCTGGCAACCCGCTCGGCGTCGCCCGGGTCACCGCCCGCCTGCACCTGCCACTGCTCGACGAGGGGGTGCGGCTGGTCGACACGCCCGGGGTCGGGTCGGTCCACGACCACAACACCCTGACCACCGACGCCTACCTGCCGAGCCTGGACGCGGCCGTGCTGGTCACCTCCGCCGACCCGCCGATCTCCAAGGCCGAGCGGGCCTTCCTGGAGCGGGTGCTGGAGCACGCGGTGCGGCTGTTCGTGGTGCTCAACAAGGCCGACTACCTGCGCCCCGAGGACCTGGAGCGGACGGTGGCGTTCACCGAGCGGGTGGTGCGGCAGGCCGTCCCCGGCTGGCCGGGCCCGGTCTACGCGCTGTCGTCGCGGCCCGGGACCGGCGACCCCGTCGCCGTCCG
>DASQWY010000576.1:0-7712 GCA_035640005.1 Actinomycetes bacterium | reverse complement strand
AGGTTGTTGTAGACCACGGCGGTGTCGTAGCCGGCGCCCAGCTCGTGGCAGAGCCGCAGGGCAGCCCGCAGGTCCTCCACCCCGCCCAGGTCGCCCAGGTCGCAGCGGGCCATGCCGCGCGCGTCCAGCGCCCGCAGGCGGATCTCGGGCAGGCCGCCCAGCTCGTCGGCGACCGCCAGGGACCGGTCCGCCCAGGCGAGGGCCTCCCCGGCGTGGCCGCTCATCACCCGGTCGATCGCCATCTGGGAGTAGGCCGAGCACAGCTCGGGGCTGGAAGGCTCGGCCTCCAGCAGCCGGATCCCCTCCACCAGCACGGCCCTGGCCTCGCGTGCGTCGCCCTGGCTCCACAGCACGGTTGCCAGCCGGTCCCGGGCCGCGCCCTGGCCGAGCACGTCGCCGGCCTCGGCCATGCCGGCGATCGCCTCACGGTAGGCCGCGGCGGCCTCGTCGAGCCGGCCGGTCTGGAAGGCCGTCCGCCCCGTCTTGGCCAGCAGCGCGGGCCGCCCGCGCTCGCCCGGCCGGTACAGGCCCAGGGCCTGGCGGTAGAAGCCCCGGGCCCGGCCGACGTCGAGGTTGAGCGCCCGGTCGCCGGCCAGCTCGAGGAAGCGGCGGGTCGCCGGGACCAGCTCGGCGAGCCGCTCGGGCGGTTCGCCCGCGGCCCGTGCCAGCTCGAGGGCCCGGGTGTAGTGGTGGGCGACCACCTCCGGGTCGGCCCTGCCCTCCAGCCAGGCGGCGGCCGCCCGGTGCCGGCGGGCCCGGCCGGCGCGCGGGATCTGGCCGTAGGCGACGTCCCTGACCAGCGCGTGCCAGAAGGCGTACTCGGCCTGCCCCTGGATGGAGGGGGCCGCCGCCTGGCGGACCAGCTCGGTGCGGGCCAGCTCGCGCAGCGCGGCCTCGACGCTGGGCTCGTCGAGGCCGCCCATGGCCGCCAGCGCCCCCGGCCAGAAGGCCCTGCCGACCACCGCCGCGTCCTGCAGCAGCGCCTTGCGGGCGGGGGTGAGGGTGTCGAGGCGCGCGGCGATCAGCGCCTGGACGGTCTCGGGGAAGGGGATCTCGCCGAGCGGGGCCAGGCGGACGCTGCGGCCCCGCCGCACCAGCAGGTCCCGGTCGGTGAGCAGGCGCACGAACTCCTCGGCGTACAGCGGGTTGCCGCCGGCCCGTTCCAGCAGCAGGCCCTGGACGTCGGCGGGCACGGCCGGCTGCCCCAGCAGCGCCGCGATCAGCCTGGCGGTCTGCCGGTCGCTGAGCGGCACCAGCGCCACCGTCCGCGCCCGCGGCCGTTCCGCGCCCCAGACCGGGCGCCGTTCCAGCAGCTCGGGGCGGGCGGTGACCAGCAGCAGCAACGCGCCGGCGGCGGCGCCGGCGGCCAGGTCCTCGAGGAAGTCCAGCATGGCCGGGTCGGCCCAGTGGAGGTCCTCGACGACCAGCACCAGCGGGTGGCGGGCGGCCATCGCCTGGAGGAACCGCCGCCAGGCGGTGAACGACTCGGCCCGTTCGGCGCCGGTCCCGTCGGCCTGGCCGAGGCCCAGCAGCGGGCCGAGCCGGGCCTTGAACCACTCCCGCTCGGACGGGTCCTCGACCAGGCTCGCGACCGCCGCCTCCAGCCGGGCGGCGGCCTGCTCGGGGCCGTCGGACGGCCGCACGCCGGCCTGCGCCCTGACGATCTGGCCGAGGGCCCAGAAGGTGATCCCGTCGCCGTAGGGCAGGCAGCGGCCCTGCCGCCAGGCGACCAGCTCGGGCCGGGTGTCCAGCAGCGCCGACAGCTCCCGGACCAGCCGGCTCTTGCCGACCCCCGGCTCGCCCAGGATGGTCACCACCTCGCAGGCGCGCTCCCGCGCCGCCCGCTCGTAGGCCCGCTCCAGCAGGCGCAGCTCCCGCTCGCGGCCGACGAACGGGGTCGCCGGCCGGCCGGGCTCCAGGCCGGGCAGGCTGCGGGGGCCGAGCAGCCGCCAGATCGGCACCGGCTCGGCCTTTCCCTTGACCCGGACCGGCTCCAGCTCCTGGTACTCGAACATGGCGCGGGTCGCCCGCCAGGTCGCCTCCCCCACCACCGCCCCGTCGACCGGGGCGACGCCCTGCAGCCGGGCGGCGGTGTTGACCACGTCGCCGAGCACCCCCTCGGTCTGGCCGGCCTGGCTGACCAGCGCCTCCCCGGTGGTGGCGCCGATCCGGACGCTCAGCTGCAGGGCGGGCTGGGCCCGGTTCAGCTCCTTGATCGCCTCCAGCATGGCCAGCGCGCAGTGGACCGCCCGCTCCGGGTCGTCCTCGTGGGCGGCGGGCGCGCCGAACACCGCCATGACCGCGTCGCCGATGTACTTCTCCAGGGTGCCGCCGAACCGCTGGATCTCCGCCCGCAGCCGCCGGTGGTAGGGGCGGACCATCGCGCCGACGTCCTCGGGGTCGGCGTGGTCGGAGCGGGCGGTGAAGCCGACCAGGTCGCAGAACAGCACGGTGACGACCTTGCGCTCCTCGGCCTCGGCCTTGGGGGCCGCGGCCAGCGGCGCGCCGCAGGCGCCGCAGAAGCGGAAGCCCTCAGGGTTCTCCTGACCGCAGCTGGCGCACCTCGGCATCGGCTGAGTCTAGGGCAGGTCCCGGCCGCGGCGGCCGGCGGCGCGGCGCAGCTCCCCCTGGCGCCGCTCCCAGCAGGAGCGGTGCCAGTGGCGGCGCTGCTCCGGCTCGCCCTCCGGCCACACCACCACGTGCAGGGTGCGCGGCCAGATCTCCTGGTCGCAGCCGGGGCAGCGGTACACCTTGACGGCCCGGTAGGGCTGCACGACGCGCAGGTGCCAGCCGTCGGCGACCCGCTCCAGGGCGAGCGGGCTGCCGTGGAAGTGCCAGGAGGAGCTGTCGTCGGCCACCGGTCAGCCCGCCAGGCCGAGCAGGCGGACGGCGTTGTCGCGGGCGACCCGGCGGAAGGCGTCCGGGGACAGGCGCTGCTCCCAGCCGGCGAGGACCTTCTCGGCGCCGAAGAAGGGCGCGTCGGAGCCGAACAGCACCCGTTCGGCCAGCCGGCCCTCGGCCTCGCGGACGACCTCGTCGGGCACGTAGCGGGGCGCCCAGCCGGACAGCTCCAGGTAGACGTTGGACTTGTGCAGGGCGATCGCCACCGCCTCCAGGTGCCACGGCCAGCCGAAGTGGGCCATGATCACCGGCATCCCCGGGTGGCGGGCGGCGACCGCGTCCAGGTGGATGGGGCGGGCGTAGGCCAGCTCGACCCCCTGCCCGCCCGGGGTGCCGGCGCCGATGCCGCTGGTGCCGGTGTGGAACAGGCACGGCGCCCGGTAGTCCTCGGCGCGCTCGAACAGGTCCGACCAGCGCCCGTCGTCCGGGCGGAACGCCTGCATCGACGGGTGGAACTTGTAGCCGATCAGGCCGAGGTCCTCGCGCGCCCGGCGCATCTCGCGCAGCGCCCCGGCGCCCTTCCACGGGTCGACGCCGGCGAAGCCGACGAACCGGTCGGGGAAGCGGCGGACGATCTCGGCGACCAGGTCGTTGGAGAGCCGCGGCAGCCGGGTGGCGGTCTCGGCGTCCCAGCCGAGCAGCACCGCCACGCAGTCGATCGCCTCGTAGGCGGCGGCCAGTTGCTCGGCCGTCTGCAGGGTGATCTGGCTGCGGAAGTAGCGCTCGGTCGGCGCCCGGTACGGTCCGAGGCTGCCCTCGACCCATTCCGGCAGGGGCAGGTGGACGTGGAGGTCGACGGCGCGCACGGCGCGAGTGTACGCAACCGGCAGCCCGGGCCGCGCGGGTAGGCTGCCCTCCTAGTGAACCGCTTCGAGGACGCCATCGCGCGGGAGCTGGCGACGCGGCTGCGGGCCAGGACCAGGAGCCTGCGCGCGCTGGCGCGCTGGGCGGCCGCCACCCTGCCGCCGGGGGCGCTGGCCGGCGACGGGGTCGCGCTGGTGCTGGAGCGGCTGGCCGGCGGCGACCCGGACGCCCTGGCCGCCGAGGTGATGGCCGAGCGGCCCGACCGCTTCGGCCGCCACTGGGACGCCGGGCCCGCCCACTGACAAGGTTGCGGTGACCGACGGCACCGGCCGGTGGTGACCGCGGTCACCGCCTTGCCGGCGGGGCCGGGTGCATGCTCGGGCCGGCCGGGACCGCGCCGGCCAGAGGAGGCCTGCGATGCCGAGCGTCCGCGTGCCCGGGTTCCTGCCGTCGACCCGGGGCCTGCACTTCCCCAACGCCTTCCCGCACGTGCCGAACCTCGAGATCCCGCTGCCCGGCGGGCTCGGCATCGGCGTCGGCGACGCCGCCAACGGGCTCTGCGGCGGCATGGCCTGGACGGTGCGCGACCTGTTCGAGGCCGGCCTGGAGCCGCCGCCGCTGACGGTGGCGCCCGGCGAGGGGCCGCTGTTCGACTACGTCGCCCGCCGGCTGCTGGAGAGCTTCGACCTGCCGCGCGGCCCGGCCCTGTACCTGGAGCTGATGAACCCGGCCCTGCCCGACGACGGCCGCCGCATCCCGTTCCTCGGCCGCGGCCGCGGCTGGCGCATGGTCCACGACGCCTGGCCGCAGGTCCGCGCGGAGCTGGACCGCGGCGTGCCGTGCCCGCTGGGGCTGGTCAGGGCCAAGTCGCTGAACCCGATGGACCTGGGCCAGAACCACCAGGTGCTCGCCTGGGGCTACGACCTGGACGGCGCGGCGCTGACCCTGCGCCTGTACGACCCCAACCATCCCGACGACGACCAGGTGACCATGTCGCTCCAGGTCGGCGACCCGGCCCGCGCCACGCCGGTGCGCTACTCGGACGGCAGCCCCACCTGGTGCTTCTTCCGCACCCCCTACTGGTACAGGGACCCGAGCCCCGCCCTGGCGGCGATGCCGGCCCCTTGACCCGGCGGGCCGCTCAGCCCAGCAGCGGGCCGACCTCGCCGCCGACGAACCGCACGAAGCCCTCCGGGTCGGGGTCGTCGAGGGCCGGCTGCAGCACCACCGTGTCGGCGCCGGCGGCCGCCCAGCGCCCGACCGCGTCGGCGACCTCCCGCGCGCCGCCGGCGACCCCGTCGTCGGGGATCCGCTCCTGGCCCAGCCGCCGCCGTTCGGCCTGCAGGCGCCCGGCCGCGTCCGGCCCGGTGGCGGCGAGGACGTAGACGACCAGCCGGTGGGGCCCGCCGCGGCCGGCGGCGGCGCGCCCCTCCTCCGCCAGGCGCCGCGCCCGCCGCACCTGGTCCGGCGGGGTGCGGGCGGTGAGGATGGTCCCGTCGGCGAGCTCGCCGGACAGCCGCAGCGAGCGCGGCCCGGTGGCGCCGGCGAGCACCGCCGGCGGCGGCGCCGGCGGCCGGTCCAGCGCGACCGCGTCCAGCCGCAGGTAGCGGCCCCGCACGCTGAGCCGCTCGCCGTGCAGCAGGGCGCGCAGCGCCACCAGGTACTCGCGCAGCAGCGTCACCGGCGACGCCACCCGCGCCCCGACCTGCGCCATCCACTCCTGCACGCCGTGGCCCACCCCGACCTCCACCCGGCCGGGGAACAGCCGGTGCAGGCTGGCGACCTCCATCGCGGTCAAGGCGACGTTGCGCAGCGGCACCGGCAGCAGACCGACGCCGACCCGCAGCCGCTCGGTCCACGCCAGCGCCGCGGCCGCGCTGGCGATGCCGCCCCCCCAGAAGCAGTCCTCCCACAGCCACAGCTCCTGCAGGCCGGCGTCCTCCGCGGCGCGGGCGACGGCGCGCAGCCGCTCGGGCGGGAGCTGCGGCAGGGACACCGCGCCGAGCACCGTCACCGCCCCACACCCTGCTAGCGGAGGCGATCGAGGCCGTAGCGGACCAGGGCGGCGTCGTGGCGGTCGAGGGCGACCGCCCGGTCGCCGAGGCGGTCGAGCAGCTCGGTCGGGCCCTCGGGATGGCCGCAGCCGAGCTTCATGGCCATCTCGACGTCGGCCGGGCGGGCGAAGCCGGACCCGACCATCGCCGCCACGTCGGCCAGGTAGCCCGCGACCAGCGCCCGGACCACGCCGGGCGCGCCCAGCCAGCCGTCGTGGCCGGGCACCCCCGGGTCGCCGTGGAAGCCGGCGCCCGACTTGCGGCCGAGCATCCCGGCCGCGGCCAGCTCGCGCAGGACCGGCGCGGCCGCGTGCCGCGGGTCGCGGCTCTCGGCCCAGATCGCGTCCATGACCGCGACCATCACGTCCAGCCCGATCAGGTCCATGAGCTGGAACGGCCCCATCGGGTGGCCGAGCTGCGCGGTCACCTCGGCGTCGATCGCGTCGCGGGGGGCGGCGCCCTGGTCGAGCAGGAGCGCGGCGTGGTTCAGGAACGGGCACAGCAGCCGGTTGACGACGAAGCCGGCGCGGTCGCCGACCAGCACCGGGGTCTTGCCGAGCCGCGCGGCCAGCTCGACCACGGCCGCGGCCACCACCTCGGGGGCGGTGCGGACGGTCCGCACCACCTCGACCAGCCGCATCACCGGCGCGGGGTTGAAGAAGTGCAGGCCGATCACCCGCTCGGGCCGGCCGGTGACCGCGCCGAGCCGCCCCACCGGCAGCGACGAGGTGTTGGTGGCCAGCACCGCCTCCGGCTTGAGCAGCTGGTCGAGCTCGGCGAACAGGGCCAGCTTGACGTCCAGGTCCTCGCTGGCCGCCTCGATCACCAGGTCGCAGCCGCCGAGCGCGTCCAGCTCGGTGGTGCCGCGCACCCGGCCGCGGACCTCGTCGCGCTCGGACGCCGGCAGCTTGCCGCGCTCGACCGCCCGGTCCAGCGACGCCTCCAGCCGCCCGAACCCCCGCTCCAGCAGCGCCTGGTCCAGCTCCCGCAGCACCACCGGCAGCCCGGCCCTGGCGGCCACCTCGGCGATCCCGGCCCCCATGGTCCCCGCCCCGACCACGCCGACCGCGCCGAAGCGGGTCATGCGGGCCCCTCCCCGATGAGCTGCTTCCCCGGCACGCGAGCCTCCCCCCTCGACCGTGTCGCTGACCTGGCAGCCTACACTGCCGCCGTGGTCGGGGGCCGGTCCGTCGCCGGCAGCTCCCCGGAGCGGACCGCCCGCAGCCACGCCCAGGCGGGGATCGCCAGCAGCACCAGCCCGCTGGCGGCGGTCGCGGTCACGCCGGTGTCGTTCAGCAGGATCAGCAGGGTGGCGCCGATCGCGCCCAGGCCGAGCCCCTGGCCGACCCGGGCCGGCAGCGCCGGCGGCGGGCGCAGGGCGAGCGCGGCGGCGACCGCCACCTCGACCGGCCCGGCCCAGGAGAACGGGTTGGCCAGCAGCAGGCGCAGGTTGCGGCCGAGGTGGGTGAGCAGCAGCCGCGCCGCGTCCCCGGGGCTGCTGAGCAGCCGGTCGGCGAAGCGGCTGCCGTGGGTGGCCGGCCCGACCAGCAGGCCGGCGCCGATCGCCAGCGCCAGCGCGGCGAGGACCGCCACGGCGACCACCACCGCGACCCTGCCCGGCCGGGGCCGGGCGCCGCCGAGCAGCAGCAGGGCCGCGGCGGCGGTGAGCATGGCGGTGAGGGCGCCGCCCACGTCCGCGCCGAGCCAGGGCAGGCCGTCGACCACCGCCAGCCCGGCCAGCAGGGCGGCGGCGCCGCGGCCGGACAGGCGCGAGAAGGCGACCACCAGGGTGGCGGCGGCCAGCGCGAAGGCGAAGTAGCCGTTGCCGAGCCCGTAGAAGCGCTCGCCGTCGAAGGCGCTGCCGCCCAGCAGCGGCTGCGCCAGCCCGTCGCCGCCGAGGACCAGGTCGGTGGCGACCAGCAGCAGCAGCGCGCCGCCCAGCAGCAGCGGCGG
>DASQWY010000575.1:0-6571 GCA_035640005.1 Actinomycetes bacterium | reverse complement strand
CGGTCCGGGTCGGTGCCGGTCAGCGCCAGCACCAGCGCCGACTTGCCGTGGTCGACGTGCCCCGCCGTCCCGACGACGTGCGGCATCAGGCCCCACCCTCCGCCGGCCCAGGGCGGTCCGCCGGCCCGGGGGCGTCCGCCGGCCCGGGGGCCTTCGCCGGCCCGGGGGGGTCCGCCGGCCCAGGGCGGTCCGCCGACTCGGGGGGGTCCGGGGGGGCGCTTCTTGCCCCCCCGGTCAATCGGGCCGCGGCGCTTTCTGCCCCCCCGGTCAACCGGGCTTCCAGAGCTCGGACAAGGGCCTCCGCCACCAGCTCGTCCTGGCCCTCCGGGACGGTGCGCAGGTCGACCACGACCCGGCCGCGCTCGGCCCTGGCGACCACGGGCGGGTCGCCGGCGCGCAGCCGGGCGAGCACGGCGGCGTCGGACGCGGGCGCCGGGTCGACCTCGACCAGCACGCTGGGCAGGCCCTCCCCGGGCAGGCTGCCCCCACCGGCCACGCTGACGCCGTCGCGCAGGGAGGCGGCCGGGCCGACCGCCGCGGCCAGCGCGGCCGCGCGGGGGCGGAGGTCCTCCGGGCCGAGCAGCAGCGCACGCCACACCGGCAGCTCCCGCAGCCGGCCGGCCAGGTGGGCGGCCAGGGTCGCCTCCAGCGCGGCGATGGTGAGCTTGTCGGCCCGCACGGCCCTGGCCAGCGGATGCCTGGCCAGCCGGCCGATCAGCTGCTGGCGGCCGACCAGCAGCCCGGCCTGCGGGCCGCCGAGCAGCTTGTCGCCGGAGAACAGCACCAGGTCGGCGCCGGCCCGCAGGCTGGCCTCGACCGACGGCTCGGCCCCGAACGCGCCGCGCAGCAGGCCCGAGCCGACGTCGTGGACCAGCGGCAGGCCGTGCTCGTGGGCCAGCACGGCCAGCTCGTCCAGGCCGGGCCGGGTGGCGAACCCCTCCACCCGGTAGTTGGAGGGGTGCACGGCCAGCACGCAGCCGCTGGCCGGCCCGACCGCGCCGGCGTAGTCGCCCAGGTGGGTCCGGTTGGTGGTGCCCACCTCGACCAGGGTGACCCCGGCCGCCTCCATGATCGCGGGCAGGCGGAACTCGCCGCCGATCTCGATCAGCTCGCCCCGGGAGACCACCACCTCCCGACCGCGGGCCAGGCCGCCCAGGCACAGCAGCAGGGCGCCGGCGGCGTTGTTGGCGACCAGCGCGGCCTCGGCCCCGGTCGCCTGGCGCAGCAGCGCCTCGGCGGCCGCGCCGCGGCGGCCGCGGGCGCCGGCGGCCAGGTCGTACTCGACGGTGGCGTAGCCGGCCGCGGCGGCCACCGCGGCGCGGGCGGCGTCCGACAGCGGCGCCCGGCCCAGGTTGGTGTGCAGCACCACGCCGGTGGCGTTGACCACCGCCCGCAGCCGCCGGGCGGCCAGCGCGTCCAGCTCGCCGGCGGCCCCGGCGGCGAGCTCGTCCAGGCCGGGGACCTCGCCGAGCGCGGCCGAGCGCCTGCCGGCCTCCAGCGCCCGGCGGGCCGCGCCCAGCACCGCCTCCCGGCCCCAGGTCGCCGCCCGCTCGACCAGCGCGGGGTGGTCGAGCAGGGCGTCGACCCTGGGCAGCAGGCGGCGGGGGTCCTCGGCCATGCGGCAATTCTCCCTCCCGGCGGATCGGCATACCATCGCAGCGTGCCGCGAGCCGACCAGCAGACGCCGACCGCCCGCCCCGCCGCCACCGTGGTGCTGCTGCGGGACGGCCCCGCCGGGCTGGAGGCCTACCTGCAGCGCCGGCAGCTCGCCATGGGCTTCGCCGCCGGCCTGTGGGCGTTCCCCGGCGGCCGGGTGGACGACGCCGACCGCGACCCGGCGGTCGACGCCCGCTGGGCCGGCCCGCCGCCCGCGGCGTGGGCCGAGCGGCTCGGCCTGGACGCCGCCGGGGCGCGCGCGCACGTGGTCGCCGCCTGCCGCGAGACCCTGGAGGAGGCCGGCCTGCTGCTGGCCGCGCCGCCGCCGCCCGCGGCCGAGCTGGCCGCCGCCCGCCGCGAGCTGCTGGCCGGCTCGGTCGGCTTCGTGGAGCTGCTGGCCGGCCTCGGGACCCGGCTGGACAGCGGCCGCCTGCGCTACTGGGCCTGGTGGGTGACGCCGGAGGGGGAGCCGCGCCGCTACGACACCCGCTTCTTCCTGGCGGCCCTGGAGGCCGGCGCGGCGGTGACCGCCCACCGGGCGGAGGCGGCCGGGGAGCGCTGGCTCGCCCCCGGCGAGGCAGCGGCCGACTGGCGGCTGCCGATGCTGCCGCCGACCCGCTACACCCTGCGCGACCTGGCCGGGTTCGCCGCGGCCGCGGCCGCGCTCGCCGCCGCCGAGCACCGCGCGGTCGAGCGGATCCTGCCGGTGCTGGAGGGCGCGGAGCTGGTCATGCCGTGGCGGGAGCGGTACCCGGTCCCGCGGCAGGAGGCCGGCGGGTGAGCCAGGTCGAGCGCTGGGGCGAGCGGGTCGTGCGGGTGCTCGCCCCCAACCCGTCGCCGCTGACGCTGGAGGGGACCAACAGCTTCGTGGTCGCCGGCCCGGGCGGCGGCGGCGCGGTGGTGGTGGACCCGGGGCCGGCCGACGACGGCCACGCCGAGCGGCTGCTGGCCGCCTGCGGCGGCCGCCGGGTCGAGCTGGTGCTGCTCACCCACTCCCACCCCGACCACGCCGACGGCGCGCGAGCGTTCGCCGCCCGCGCGGCGGCGCCGCTGGCCGCGGCCGACCCGGCGTGGGCGACGCCGGGCGCCCCCGAGCTGCGCGACGGCGTGGCGCTAGGCGCCGGCCGCCTCGGCCTGGTGCCGGTGGCGACCCCGGGGCACGCCCCCGACCACTGCTGCTTCCACCTGCCGGCCGAGCGGGCCATGTTCACCGGCGACCACGTGCTCGGCAGGGGCACCACGGTGGTCGAGTGGCCGCGCGGGGACATGGCCGCCTACCTGGCCTCGCTGGAGCGGCTGCTCGGCTACGACCTGGCGCGCCTGTACCCGGGGCACGGGCCGGCGGTCGCCGACCCAAGGGCGCGCGTGGAGGGCTACCTGGCGCACCGGCGGGAGCGGGAGGCGCAGGTGCTGGCCGCGCTCGCCGCCGGCGACCGCACCCCCTCGGAGGTCGTCGAGCGGGTCTACGCCGAGGTGGACCCCACCCTGCACCCGGCCGCGGAGCTGTCGGTCCGCGCCCACCTGGCGATGCTGGCCGGCGACGGCCGGGTCGTGGCCGACGGCGACGGCTTCCGCCTGCCCCCCTGAGGTTCAGCCGGCGGCGTCGGCGGCCCAGCGGCCGAACGCGGCCCAGAACGGGTCCAGGCCGGGATGCTCCAGCTCCTCTGACCGGCCGCCGCTGAGCAGCACGGCGCCCGCCTCCGGCTCGGTCACCTCGCCGACCTCGGCCGCGTCGATGCCGCCGTCGGCCAGGGCGGCCAGCAGCCCGCCGGCGTGCTCGGGCCGCACCGCCGCCAGCAGGGTGCCCTCGGAGATCGAGCGGTAGGGGTCGATGCCGACGTGCCGGCAGACCGCGGCGACCTCGGGCCGCACCGGCACCGCGTCCAGGTCGACGCGCAGCCCCACCTGGGAGGCGGCGGCCAGCTCGGCGAAGGCGCCGACCACGCCGCCCTCGGTGGCGTCGTGCATGGCGGTGACGCCCCGGTCGCGCAGGCCGTAGGCGGCCGCGATCCTGGCCTCCGGCACCACCGTCATCTGCTCGAAGAGGGCGTCCGCGGCGGCCTGGGTGCCCGGGTCCAGCTCGGCGGCGAGCCGTTCGGGGAAGGTGGCGGCGAACAGGGCGGTCGCCTCGATGGCGGCGCCCTTGGTGACCACCAGCCGGTCCCCGGGCCGGGCCATGGTCGGGGTGACGAAGGCGTCCTCGGGGCCGAGCGCGGCGCAGGTGGCGCCGCCCACCATCGGCCAGTTGCAGCCGTCGTAGCGGGCGGTGTGGCCGGTGACCACGGCCAGGCCGAGGTCGGCGCAGGTCCGCGAGAAGGCGTCCCAGAGGGCGGCCAGGTCGTCCTCGGCGGTGTCGGGCGGCAGGTTCAGGTCGACCGTCATCCAGCGCAGCGGCAGGCCGCTGGTGGCGGCGTCGGAGGCCAGGATGTGCACGGCGAACCAGGCCGCCCGCTCCCAGCCGTAGCCGGGGACCACGAACACCGGGTCGGTGGTGAGGGCCATGGCCAGCCCGGGCGCGACCCGCAGCACGCCCACGTCGACCCCGTGCCTCGGCCCGACCAGCACGTCCGGGTCGGTGGCGCCGAGCCGTTCCAGGATCACCTCCGCGAACACGCTGGAGGTGACCTTGCCTGCGGTCTGCTCGGTCATGGGCGCTCCTCGTCGGGGTCGAACGGCCGCCTGGCGTGGCCGTGGACGGCGGCGACCAGCTCGCGGACGGCGGCGACCGGGTCGGGGGCGGCGCCGACGGCCGACACCACCGCCACGCCGGCGGCCCCGGCGGCCAGCACCCGCCGGGCGCTGGCGGCGGTGATCCCGCCGATGCCGACCACCGGCAGCGCGGTGGCGGCGGCGACGGCGCGCACGCCGTCCAGGCCCTGCGGGGCCGCCTCGGGCTTGGTGGCGGTCGCCCACACGGTCACGCCGAGATAGTCGGCGCCGGCCAGCTCGGCCGCCCTGGCCTGCGCGGCGGTCGCCACGCTGACGCCGAGGACCAGGTCGGGGCCGAGCCGCTCCCTGGCCTCCAACGGCCGGTCGTCCTGGCCGACGTGGGCGCCGGCGGCGCCCGCGCGGACGGCCAGGTCGACGCGGTCGTTGACCACGAACAGCACGCCGCGCTCGCGGCAGCGGGCGGCGAGCTCGCGGGCCAGCGGCTCCAGGGCGTCGTCGTCGTGCCCAGGGGCGCGCAGCTGCAGCGCGGTGGCGCCGCCGGCCAGGGCGGCCGCGGCCACCTCGGCGTGCCCCCGGCCGGGCACCAGCCCGGCGGAGGTGACGACGTAGACGCGCAGGGTCGAAGGCTGCAAGGCCATGCCGCGCCCGAGCCTACCGCTTCAGGGTCTGGTGGTAGACGGCGGCGTAGGCCTCGGCGGCCGCGCGGGGGGCGAAGCGGGCGACCGCGGCGGCGCGGCCGGCGGCGGCCAGGCGGGCGCTGGCGGCCGGGTCGGCCACCAGCTGCTCCACCACCCGGGCCAGGGCGGCCGGCTGCCCTGGGGGGAAGGTCCGGCCGGTCGCCCGGTCGGCGACCACGTCCAGCAGCCCGCCGGAGGCGGCGGCGACCACCGGGGCGCCGCACAGCTGCGCCTCCACCGCGACCAAGCCGAGCCCCTCGTCGCGGCCGGGCACCAGCAGCGCCGCCGCCCGCCGGTAGCGGTCGGCCAGCTCCGCCTGGGGCAGGCCGGGCTCCCAGCGGACCCGGTCGGCCACGGCGAGGTCGCCGGCGAGCCGGCCGAGCGCCACCCGCTCCGGGCCGCTGCCGACGATCCGCAGCGGCAGGCGCGCGGCCGGTCCGCGCAGCTCGGCGAGGGCGCGCAGGGCCACGGCGGCGTCCTTCTGGCCGTCGAGCCGGCCGACGAACAGCAGCTCCTGGCGCGGCAGCTCGCCGGGGGAGAACACGGTGTCGTCGGCGGGCATCGGCGCCACCCGCACCCGCCCGGCCAGCTCCGGCGCGGCGACGACCGCCTGGCCGGCCAGCCACGACGACACCGCGGTGACCGCCGCGGAGCGGCGCAGCACCCGGGCGAACCCGGCGCGGGCCAGCCGCCGCCCGGCGGCCAGGCGCACGTCGGTGCCGTGCAAGGTGGTGACCAGCGGTCGGCGGGTGCGGCCGAGCACGGCCTGCAGGCCGCCCGGGAACCACCAGTGGGCGTGGACCAGGTCGGCGCGGGCGGCCGCCCGCCTGGCGGCCAGGGCGCCCGCGCCGAGCAGGCCGGCCAGGGCGGCGGCGCCGGCCGGGCTGGCGGCGCGGCGGTGCATCTGGCCACCGTAGGCGAGCGTCTCGGCCCAGCGGGGGGCGTAGCGGTAGCGGCGCACCGGCACGCCGGCCAGCCGCTCCTGCCCGGCCAGGCCCGGAGCGGCCGGCGCCAGCACGCCGACCTGGACGTCCAGCTCGGCCAGGGCGGCGGCCAGCCGCAGCACGAAGCCGCCGGCCGGGTCGCCGTCGTGGCGTGGGAACGCGTGGGCCAGGAACAGCACCCGCAGCGGCTCAGCCGGCATGCCGGCCGGCCCGGTCGGCGTTGGCGGCGATGGCGTCGGCCAGCAGGTCCCAGACCCCGGGTGGCAGCTCGTGGCCGAGGCCGGGCACCTTCAGCAGGCGGGCGCCGGGGATGGCGGCGGCGGTCGCCTCGCCGCCGCTCACGTCGATCAGCTTGTCGGCGTCGCCGTGCACGACCAGGGTCGGCGCGCGCACCGAGCCGAGCGCGGCGGTGCGGTCGGCGGCGCCCATGGCGGCGGCCAGCTGCCGGCCGACCCCGGCAGGGTCGTAGCTGCGGTCGAAGGCGCGCGCTGCCGCCCGCCGGATCCGCTCGGGCTCGAACGGGTAGCCGCTGCCGGCGCCGAGCGCGCGCGCGTTGGCCACCGCCTGCTCCAGGTGCGCCTCCCGCTGCGCCGCCATCGGCGTGGTCAGCACGGTGGCCCCCTC
>DASQWY010000574.1:0-4308 GCA_035640005.1 Actinomycetes bacterium | reverse complement strand
GTCTACGCCGTGGAGCGGCAGTTCGACCGCCGCAACCCGTCCCCGAACCCCTACGCCTGGCTGATCAAGGGCGTGGCGGCGTTCGCCGCCGGCAAGGCGCGGACCATCTCCGGGCTGCAGGCGCTGGACGACCACACCCTGCGGATCACCCTGGACCGCCCGGCCAGCGACTTCCCCAGCATCCTCACGCTGCCGTTCTTCTCGCCGGTGCCCAAGGAGTACGCCTCCCGCTACCGGCCCGGCCCGGACTACGCCAGGCACGTCGTCGGCTCCGGCCCGTACACCCTGCGGCGCTACCAGCCGGGGTCGGTGATCGAGCTGGTCCGCAACCAGAACTGGGACCCCCGCACCGACCCGCTGCGCAGCGCCTGGGTGGACGCCATCACCGTCCGGATCCTCGGGAACCGGGGCGGCCAGCAGGACATCCAGCGGGCGATCGAGCGGGGCGAGGCCGACCTGAACCTCGACAGCATCCCGCCGCCCAACGGCGACCTGCAGCGGCTGTCCGGCGACCCCGACCTGTCCAGGCAGTTCGCGGTCGAGACCACCGGCTGCGTCCACTACCTGAGCCTGCAGATGGACTCCGGGCCGACCCGGGACCGCCGCGTGCGGCAGGCGATCAACTACGCCATCGACAAGCAGGCGGTGGTGCTGGCGCTCGGCGGCCGCTTCGCCGGCGACCCGGCCTCCACGATCCTCTCCCCCACCCTGGCCGGCTACGGCGGCTACGACCTGTACCCGACGCCCGAGTCGCGCGGCGACCCGGACCGGGCCAAGGCGCTGCTGGCCCGCGCCGGCTACCCGGACGGGGTGACGCTCAACTACGTCGGCCAGTCCAACGGCCAGGGGCCGGCGCTGTTCGCGGCCCTGCAGTCCTCCCTGACCAGGGCCGGCATCCACCTGAACCCGACCACCTACCCCGGCTACCAGATCTACACCAGGTCGCTGCAGGTGCGGGCCAAGAAGGACGAGCACCAGGTCGGGGCGGCGCGCTGGTGCCCGGACTTCCCCGGCAACGGCAGCCGCTCGTTCGTGGGCGTGCTGCTGGACGGGCGCAAGATCACCGCCACCGCCAACAACAACTACGGCGACTACGACAACCCGAGGGTGAACACCATGATCGACCAGGCCTACGCGACCCAGGACGCGGCCGCCCGCAACCTGCGCTGGGCGGAGATCGACCGCCAGCTGATGCAGGACGCCGCCTGGGCGCCGCTGGTGTACGACCGGGAGGCGTTCTTCTGGTCCTCCCGGGTGCGCCACTGGACCTTCACCCCGTGGCTGAGCAACCCCGACGTGGCCAACCTGTGGCTCGACCCCAACTCGCCATGACCGCCGGCGGCGGGCGGCGGAGCCTGTGGCGGCACGCCGACTTCATGAAGCTGTGGACGGCCGAGAGCGTCAGCCAGCTCGGCAGCCAGGTGTCGATGCTGGCCCTGCCGCTGATCGCGATCTCGATCCTGCGCGCCTCGCCGTTCGAGGTCGGCCTGCTCACCACCGTGGAGTTCGCCCCGTTCGTGCTGGTCGGCCTGCCCGCGGGGGTGTGGGTCGACCGGCTTCGCCGCCGGCCGGTGCTGATCTGCGGCGACCTCGGCCGCGCGCTGGCGCTCAGCTCGATCCCGGCCGCCTACGCGCTGGACGCGCTGACCATCGGCCAGCTGTACCTGGTCGCCTTCACCACCGGCGTGCTGACCGTCTTCTTCGACGTCGCCTACCAGTCCTACCTGCCCGCCCTGGTGGAGGCGGAGGAGCTGATCGAGGGCAACGCCAAGCTGGAGATCAGCCGCTCCGGCGCGCAGATCGCCGGGCCCGGCCTGGCCGGGGTGCTGATCGACCTGGTCACCGCGCCGGTGGCGGTGCTGGCCGACGCCATCAGCTTCCTCGCCTCGGCCACCGGCATCTTCCTGATCCGCCGGCACGAGCCGGCGCCCGAGCGGGCGGCCGGCGCGGCCCGCCGCGGCGCCATGCGCCGCGAGATGTCCGAGGGCCTGCGCTACGTGCTCGGCCACCGGCTGCTGCGCCCGATCGCGGCCACCACCGCCACCGCCAACCTGTTCAACGCCGCCATGTTCGCGGTGCTGGTGCTGTGGATGGTCCGCGAGCTGCACCTGCGCCCGGCCGCCATCGGCCTGGTGTTCGCCGCCGGCAACGTCGGCTGGCTGGTGGGCGCGGTGGCCTCGGGCCGGCTGGCCGGCTGGATCGGGCTGGGGCGGGCGATCGTGCTGCCGGAGGCGGTCGGCGGGCTCGGCGCCGTGCTGGTGCCGCTGACGCCGCGCCCGCTGGCCATCCCGCTGCTGATCGTCGCCCAGTTCGTGATGTCGTTCGGCAGCACCGCCTACAACATCAACCAGGTCAGCCTCCGCCAGGCGATCACCCCGGCGCGGCTGCACGGCCGCATGAACGCCACCATGCGCTTCATGGTCTGGGGCACCCTGCCGGTCGGCTCGCTGATCGGCGGGATCCTCGGTGGCACCATCGGGCTGCGCCCGACGCTGTGGGTCGGCGCGCTCGGCGGGCTGCTGTCGTTCCTGCCGGCCGCGCTCTCCCCGGTCCGCTCCCTCGCCTCCATCGAGGCGGCGATGCCGGCGGCCGAGCCGGCCTGAAACTCGCTGTCGAGGATCCCACGCTTCCGGCACCATGTGACGCGTGACCAATCCAGTCCCCCAGGGCAGGCTGCTGCGCCGAGGCCTTGCCGTCGTGCGCCGGCAGGTGGCGCTCCACCCGCGCCCGTTCCTGGCCGCGGTGGGCGGGGCGACCGTCTACGCCCTCGCCACGGTCGGGCAGTCGTGGGTGCTCGGGCGGGTGGTGGACCGGGCGGTCGCGCCCCGCTTCGCCAGCGGCGACTTCCGGGTCGGGACGGCCGTCGCCGCCGCCAGCGCGATCGTCGCCGTCGGCGTGCTGAAGACCGTCGGCATCATCTGCCGCCGCGTCGCCGCCACCCGCGCCCACGCCAACATCGTCGCGACCCTGCGCGGGCGGATGGCCGCGCGCTACCACTGGCTGCCGCTCACCTGGCACCACGAGCACCCCGCCGGCGAGCTGCTGTCCCGCACCGAGGGGGACCTGGAGGCCGCCTCCAACATCCTGCACCCGCTGCCGTTCGCCACCGGCGTGTGCACCATGCTGGTGGCGGCGGCAACCTGGCTGGTGGTCACCGACCCGTTCCTGGCGGCGGTCGGGCTGCTGGTGGTGCCGGCCGTGCTGGCCGTCAACCTCGCCTTCCAGCGGCGGGTGGAGCGGCCGACCACCCTCGGGCAGGAGCGGCTGGGGGCGATGTCGGCGGTCGCCCACGAGAGCTTCGACGGCGCCCTGGTGGTGAAGGCGCTCCGCGCCGAGCGGGCCGAGGGCCGCCGCTTCGCCGCCTCCGCCGAGCGGCTACGGGACGCCCGCATCGAGGCGGCGCAGGTGACCGCGACCTTCGAGGCAACCCTGGACGCCATCCCCGCGCTCACCACCGTGCTGCTGCTGGTGATCGGCGCCTGGCGGATCGAGCGCGGCGCCATCAGCGCCGGCACCCTGATCGGCATCATCAACCTGTTCGCCCTGCTGGTGTGGCCGCTGCGGCTGATCGGCTACGTCCTGTCCGACGTGCCGCGGGCGGTGGCCGGCTACGACCGGGTCGCCCAGGTGCTGGCCGAGCCGCTGCCGCCCGCGCCGGCAGGGCGGCGGCCGCTGCCGCCCGGGCCGCTCGACCTGGAGGTCGACCGGGTCTGGTTCGCCTACGAGACCGGCAGCGAGGTCCTGCGGGACGTCTCCTTCCGGGTCCCGGCCGGGACCACCGTCGCCCTGGTCGGCCCGACCGGCTCCGGCAAGTCGACCCTGGCCTTCCTGCTGGCCGGGCTGCTCGCCCCGCGGCGGGGCGCCATCCGGCTGGGCGGCCGCGACCTGCGCGAGCTGCCCGAGGGGGAGCTGGGCAGGACCGTCGGGCTCGCCTTCCAGGAGCCGTTCCTGTTCTCCACCTCGGTGGCCGACAACATCACCTTCGACGGCGACGTCGACCACACCGGCGCCGCCCGGCTGGCGCAGGCCGAGGAGTTCGCCCACCGGCTGCCGGCCGGCTACGACACCGTGGTCGGCGAGCGCGGGGCGACCCTGTCGGGCGGCCAGCGCCAGCGGGTCGCGCTCGCCCGCGCGCTGCACCGGCGGCCACGGCTGCTGGTGCTGGACGACGCCACCTCCAGCGTGGACCCGGCCACCGAGGGCGCCATCCTGTCCGGGCTGGCCGGCCACCTGCCGACCACCACCACCATCGTGATCGCCTCCCGGCTGGCCACCATCGCCCTGGCCGACCGGGTGCTGTACCTGGAG
>DASQWY010000573.1:0-7564 GCA_035640005.1 Actinomycetes bacterium | reverse complement strand
CCAGGTCGATCTTCATGATCACCGTGGTCGACCAGCACAGCCCCTGGTTGAGGCCGAGCAGCACGTTGGCGGCGACCACCCAGCCCCAGCCCGGCGCCCAGATCAGCAGCAACGGCACGGGCAGGCCTAGCAGCCAGCCGGCGACCAGCACCGGCTTGCGTCCGTAGCGGTCCGCCAGCGCACCGGCGGCCAGGTTGGTGACCGCCTTGACCGCGCCGAAGGCGAGGATGAAGGTGAGCGCCGCGGTGACGGCCCGCAGGCCGAAGACCTCACTGGCCAGCAGCGGCAGCACCGTGCGTTCCTGCCCGACCATCCCGCCGACCAGCGCGTTGACCCCGACCAGCAGGCTGAACTGGGCGAGGTTGACACGCAGGCCCAGGCGCACCGCCGGTTCGTCGATCGCGTTCACGGCCACGCTCCTTGCCGGTCAGAAGGCGACCACGGGTAGGCCCGCGGCCCGCCATTCGGGCAGCCCGTCCTCCAGCCGCCTGGCGGCAAAGCCCGCCTCGCCGAGGATCGTGACGGCCTCGTGCGCGAAGGCGCAGTAGGGCCCCCGGCAGTAGGCGACGACCTCACGGTCGCGGGGCAGCTCGGCCAGCCGCCGGCGCAGCTCCCCCAGCGGGATCGACACCGCCCCGGGCAGGTGCCCGGCGGCATGCTCGGCGGGCGGGCGCACGTCCAGCACGACCAGGCGGTCGCCGTCGCGCAGCCGGCGGGCCAGCTCCTGGCGGGTGACCGGTTCCAGCTCGTCGCGGGCGCCCAGGTAGGCGGCTGCCAGCCGCTCGACCTCGGCCAGCCGGGCGGCGGCCAGGCTCCGCAGCGCCCGCCACAGCCCGAAGACCTCGGGGGCGGCCAGCCGGTAGTGGATCGAGTTGCCGTCGCGCCGGCTGGAGACCAGGCCGGCCCGGCGCAGGACCTGCAGGTGCTGGCTGGTGTTGGCCACCGACAGGCCGACCTCGCCGGCCAGGCCCTCCACGGTCCGTTCGCCGTTGGCCAGCACGTCCAGCAGCTCGATCCGCCGCCCGCTGCCCAGCGCCTTGCCGACGCGGGCGAACTCGTCGAACAGCGCCGCCTTGGCCGTCCGATCCACCATCAGGGCCTCCCGACAAGCTATTCAAGTAATCTATTGATTAATCGTGTTCTGGGTAGGGTAGACCGTGCTCGACGGGCTGGCAAGCCGAGCACTGGTGCTGCTGGTCGCGATCACCGCCATGCTCCCGGCGACCACCACAGCCGGCGCCGCCGAGCCACCCCGACCCTGACCACCATGGTCCCGCCCGAGCCGCAACCCATGCCGCACGCTGGCGCGGCAGCGCTCCCACCCCAGCCTCGGCTCGCGGACGTGGTGGCACGGCTTCGCCGCGCGATGCGCCGCGCGGCACGCGCCGCCCGACCGGGTCATCCCCTCAGCGTCGCCCAGTTGGAGCTGCTGGCCTGCCTGGCCGATCATCCCGGCGCCCGGCCCGGGCAGGTCGCCCGCCACCTGCGGCTGGCCCCCAACTCCGTCACCACCCTGGTCAACGCCCTGGCTGCCGCGGGCATGGTCGCCCGCAGCGGCGGCAGCACCGACCGGCGCACCGTCGCGCTGCACCTCACCGCCGCCGGGCTGGCGGCCCTGGAGGGCTGGCAGGCCACCAACGCGGCGATCCTCCAGGTCGCCCTGGCCGCGCTGCCCTCCGACCAGCAGCGCAGCTTGCACGCCGCCCTGCCCGCCCTGGCGGCGCTGGCCGGCCAGGTCGACGTCCAGGCCGACTCGCGGGCCGCGAGGGCCCCGATCCGACCGCCGTGGCGCCGGCGGTAGCCGCTCCAGGTGGAGACGCTCGGCGCGATGCGGGCATCATGTCCGAGTCGCCGACGGCAACGCGCGCAAGGAGGCTGGCTGGCATGATCCCTGACGAGCGGTGGCTGGCGTCGGTGTGGCCGTTCGTCCGCGCCCAGCTGCCACCCGCCCCCGCCACGGTGCTGGAGGTCGGATGCGGGCCGCTGGGCGGCTTCGTCCCGGCACTGCTGAGCGACGGCTACCACGCGGTCGGGGTCGACCCCAAGGCGCCGAACGGACCCGGCTACCACCAGGTCGAGTTCGAGCGCTACCAGCCGCCGACGCCGGTGCAGGCCGTGGTGGCCTCCACCTCGCTGCACCACGTCGCCGACCTCGACCAGGTCCTGGACCGGATCGCGGCCGCCCTGGTGGCCGGGGGCGCGCTGGTGGTGGTGGAGTGGGCGTGGGAGCGGTTCGACCAGGCCACCGCCCGCTGGTGCTTCGCCCGGCTGCCGCCGGCGCCGCCGGCCGAGCCTGGCTGGCTATACGAGCACCAGCAGCGGTGGGCCGCCGCCGGCGGGACGTGGGAGGCCTACTGCCGGGCGTGGGCGGCGGCGGAGGGGTTGCACACCGGCCGGGCGATCCTGCGCGGGCTGGACGAGCGGTTCGAACAGCGGCTGCGCACCGAGGGGCCGTACTTCTTCCCCGACCTGGCCGGCACCACCGAGGCGGACGAGCAGGCCGCCATCGACGCCGGACAGATCCGGGCGACCGGCATCCGCTACGCCGGCCGAGCGCGCTGAGCCGCCGGCCCAGGTCGCGTTCGTCGCGCTGGGCTCAGGCGCTCAACATCCGGTCGAGGGCTGCTCTACCGCCCGCCCGGCCGGGGCGATGCCTCGGCAGCACAGCCAGCCGACGCCGCCGACGCAGAGTGCGCGCAGGGCCAGCCTGGTGGCCTGTCCGGGCGGCTCGGCGCCCGCGTTCAACAGCACCATGACGCCCACCGCGAGCAGGCCGACCCCGGCGGTGGCGATCGTGCGCCGCTGCTCCGGTGGCCGGTCGCTGGTGAGCCGGTCGAGGCGGTAGGCCAGGTCGCGCTCGTCGCCGAAGGCCAGCGGCGGGCCAGCGGCGGGGCCGCCCAGCGCCGCCTTGGCCAGTGCCCTGGCGACCAGCCGCCGGTCGGCCACGGCGCCGGCGGCGGCCTCGTCAGCGATCGCCTCCAGCTCGCGCCCGAGGGCCGCGTAGGCGCGCCGCGCGGCGGGTGCCGCCGGCCCGAGCGCAGCGCGCGCGACCTGCGCGAAGCGCAGCAGGCGGTGGTGACCCAGCCGCAGGTGGGCCAGCTCATGGGCGAGCACGGCGGCGCGCTCGTCGTCGTCGAGCAGGCCGAGGAGGCTCTGGGAGACGACCACCCGGCGGGAACGGCCGCCGAGCGCGTAGGCCAGCGGCGGCCCGCCGGCCAACACGATGCCGGCGCCGCCGGGCACGCGGAGCGGCCCGGCCGCGGCCAGGGCGGTGGTGGCGGCCAGCCGCCAGGTGGCCCGGGCCACCCCGACCATGGCCCACGCCACCCGCGACAGGTACAGCGCCAGCAGCCCGAGTGGGGCGGCGGCGACCCGGCCGCGAGCGACGATCGCGAGGCACCCCAGGGCCGTCACCGGTAGCGCCGCCAGGCCCACCAGGGCCAGCAGGTGGAAGGTGGCCACGGTGCGGGCGGGGGCGCGACCCTCGAACAGGCGGGCGGCCAGCCAGGGGCTCAGCAGCAGCAGCAGGAACGGCCCGCCGAGCACGATGACCGGCGCGGCGCTCATCGGCCCTCCTCGCGGGGATCGGGGGTGTCGTGGGCCAGCGCCCGCAGGCGGGCGAGCAGCTGGGGGGAGGCCTCCAGCTCCTCGACGAAGCGGGCCAGCACGGCCTGCGGGTCGTCGGTGCTGGCCAGGACGTCACGCAGGGCCCGGGCGGCGAGCTCCTCCTGGCTGAGGGCCGGCCGGTACACGAACCCGCGACCGCGGCGTTCGCGCTCCAGCAGGCCCTTGTCGCACAGGCGGGTCACGATCGTCATCACGGTGGTGTAGGCGCGCCGCTGCCCGTGCAGGGTGGCGAGGATGTCGTTGACGCCCACCCAGTCGCCGCGGCGCCAGGCGTAGTCCATCACCTCGGCTTCCAGCGCGCCGAGCCGCCGCCCCGCCAGCTGCCTGCGAGTGACCACGCGGGAACCTTCTACACCCTCGTAGGAGGTTGTCAACCAGCGGCATGGTCGGCCGGTGCGCCCGAGGGGCTGACCCGCAGTGGCCGGGCGGCCCAGGCGGGCAGCCACCAGTTCCAGCGGCCCAGCAGCACGACCAGGGCTGGGACCAGCAGGGAGCGGACCACGGTGGCGTCCAGCAGGATCCCGGCGCCGAGCCCGGTGGCGAAGATCTTGGTGATGGTGTCGCGCGCGCCGGCCAGCGCCGCGAAGGCGAGGAACAGGATCAGCGCGGCGCTGGTCACCAGCCGGCCGGTGCGGCCCACGCCCTCCACGACCGCCTGGGTAGTGGAGCCGGTGCGATCGTAGGCCTCGCGGATGCGGGCCAGCAGGAACACCTCGTAGTCCATGGACAGGCCGAACAGGAACGCGAACACGAACAGGGGCACGAACACGTCCAGCGCCCCGGTCCCGGAGGTGCCGCCGAGCGCGCTCGCGCCGTGGCCCAATTGCCAGACGAGCACGATCGCCCCGAAGGTGGCGCCGATCGACAGCAGGTCGACGGCCACGGCCTTGGCGGCCAGCAGCAGCGACCGGAAGGCCCGGGCCAGCAGCACGAAGGTGGTGGCGGCGATGACGGCGACCATGAGCGGGAAGCGGCCGTAGACCGCGTGGGCGAAGTCGAGGTCCTCTGGCCCGACCCCGCCGACCTGCGCGCCCGGCGCCTGGCGCTCGACCGCGGCCCGGACCCGTTGGACGGTCCGCTGACCCGCCGCGGCGCCGGGCTCGGCCAGTGGTTGCACCTGGACCAGGGCGGTGCCACCCCGGCGCCAGGCAGGGCCCTCGGGTGCGACCGCGGTCCAGATGCCAGGCAGGTCCGCCAGGCGGGCCACTATGGCCACGGGATCGGCGCCCACCGGCAGCAGCACCTCGATCGGGGCGAGCACGCCCGACGGCACGCCGGCCTGGCGCAGGCGGACCAGGCCCTGGTGAGCGGGCCCGGCGGTGGCCAGGGAGCTGGCCTGCGCCTCCCCGACCTTCAGGTGCAGCGTGAAGGCGCCGAGCGCGGCCAGGGCCGCCACCGCCAGCAGCGTCGCCGGCCAGCGGGCGCGCACCACCGCGCGGGCCCAAGCGGTCCAGGCACGGCTGGAGGTCGCCTCCCTGCGCAGCCGCAGCCCCGGCCAGTCCAGCCGGCGGCCGCCGCCGGCCAGCAGCACCGGCAGCAGGGTGAGGGTCACCAGCGCGCTGACCACTGGGATGAGCACGCCGGCGTAGCCGACGCTGCGCAGGAACGGCACCGGCAGCACCACCAGCGCCAGCAGGCCGACGGCGACCGTGGAGCCGCTGAGCAGCACCGAGCGGCCGGCGGTCGCCATGGCCCGGTGGATGGCCTCGTCGCCCAGGTGACCGTGGGCGCGCTCCTCGCGCCAGCGGGTCACCAGCAGCAGCGAGTAGTCGACGGCCACGCCCAGGCCGATGAGCGCGACCAGGTACTCGACGATCAGGTTCACCTCGGTGACGGTGGCCAGCAGGCCGACCAGCAGCAGGGTGGCGAGGATGGCGACCGCGGCGACCAGCAGGGGGGCGAGCGCCAGCAGCGAGCCGAACACGAACAGCAGCACCGCCAGCGCGCCCACCGCGCCGGCCAGGGTCAGGTTCACGACCTCCCCGCCGGGCGACCGGCCGCCGTGGGCGGCCAGCTGGTCGATGCCGGTGACCCGGACGGTGCTGCCGGGCGGCAGCGCGGCCTGGAGCCCGGCAGCGGCGGTGGTGCTGGCATCCCCTCCGTGGTCGCCGGGGAACACCAGCCCGTAGGTGGTGCGGCCATCGGCGGCGACGAACCGTCGGTCGCCGGTGTCGGCGTAGGACGCCACCCGGGCGTCAAGGTCGTGGGCGACCGAGGCGAACGCCCGCCCCAGGGCCTTGCTGACGCCGGCGGAGTCGACCGTGCTGCCGGGCGGCAGGGTGATGACCGGCACCGTCGGGTGCGCGTGGCCGCCGGTCCCATAGGCCTCGGCGATCGCCAGGTTGGCCTGGTAGCCCTTCTGGCCGGGCAGGGAGAAGTTGTCGGACAGCCGCCGGTTGACCGCGGGCGCAAGGGCGATGCCGGCGGCCAGGACGGCCAGCCAGCCGACCAGGACGAGTCGCTTGTGCCCAACCAGGAAGCTCGACAGCCGCGTCATCCGCACACCTTCTACAAGCTCGTAGAAGTTCCGGGTGAGCGATCTTCTACACTCTCGTAGTAAGTTGTCAACCACCTGCCGGGTCAATATGGATTGACGACGCGGTGGGGTCAATGTAAATTGACCCCATGGGCGAGGCGGCGTCGAGCGAGGTGACCGCGGTGGCGGCGGCGACCGGCAGCCAGGACCCGGAGGTGGGGCTGGCTGCGGTGGCCGCCCTGCGCGGGCTGGTGGAGGTCCTGGAGGCGTTGCAGGTGGAGAACGCCCGGGCCAAGGGCTGGTCGTGGCAGGCGATCGCGGCCCGGCTCGGCGTCAGCAAGCAGGCGGTCCACCACAAGTACGCCGGCCGGCGCTTCGGGTTGCGGAGGTCGCGGTAGTGGCCGACCGCCTCACCGAGCGCGCCCACCGGGTCCTGGACCTGGCCCGGGAGGAGGCTGGTCGCTTCGGCCACGCCTACGTCGGCCCCGAGCACGTGGTGCTGGGCCTGCTGCGCGACGGCGCCAGCGGAGCGGCCAGCTTGCTGCGGGCTCGGGGTCTGGACCTGGAGGCGGCCCGGGCCGGGCTGGGTCGCCTGGTGGAGCGTGGGGTGGTGCCCGGCCCGCGGCCCAACGACGCGGAACTGCTGGGCTCGCTGGGGATCGACCTGGACGCGGTCCGGCGCCGCACCGAACGGACCTTCGGCCGCCTGGCCTTGGGAAGGGCGACCCGCGAGCCGGTCCGCGCGCGACGCAACGGGGTGGGCAGGGTGCCGCGCACGCCACTGCAAGGCCCGCCGGTGCTGACCACCCAGGTGACCTACCTGGCCAGCCAAGGGGCCAAGGCACTCGGCCAGGACGCGGTCGGCCCGGAGTTGCTGCTGCTCGGGGTGGTGGAGGACGTCCGCACGCCCTGGCCCAGGTGCATGTGGAACCGGTGGCAGCGCAGGCTGTGGGCCTCGGTCGGGTTGCCGGAGCGCTACCGGGGCGCGGCCGGGCCGCTGCTGTTGGCGTTCGGGGTGGACTTGGCGGAGCTGCGGTCGGCAGTGCTGGCGGAGCTGAACCAGACGGTGCTGTAGCCGGCGCGGCTGGGAAGGAACGAGGTGTTCGAGCGGTTCACCGAGCAGGCCCATCGGGTCCTGGACCTTGCGCGGGAGGAGGCCGAGCGGTCCGGGCACCGCTACCTCGGGCCGGAGCACGTCCTGCTCGGCGTGCTCGCCGAGCGCCACAGCCCGGCCGGCCGAGCGCTCCAGGCCCGTGGGATGGAGCTGGCGGCGGCGCGGACGGCACTGCTCAGGTTGGCGCGGCGCGGGGTGGTGCCCGCGCCGCGGCCCAGCGACGCCGACCTGCTGGCGACGCTCGGGGTCGACCTGGAGGCGGTCCGGCAGACCACCGAGCAGACCTTCGGTGCCCGGGCGCTGGGGGAGGCGACCTGGCGGGTGACCCGCCGGCGCGGCTGGCGGGG
>DASQWY010000572.1:0-4185 GCA_035640005.1 Actinomycetes bacterium | reverse complement strand
CGCGGCCCCGCCGCCGGCCGCCGCGCGGGCCGGTCCTGGCTCCGCTTCGCCTTCCCCTTGATCGCCACCTGCACACCCCGTCGGTTCGCTGGTTCCGCGCCTGTCGGCCCCCGTCGGCCCCCCAGGGTACCGTCCGGACGGCCGCACCGGGCGGGATTCTGGGCCGGGTCGCCGGCTCCGGTCAACGGCCTGATCACCTTGGGGGCGGCGGCCGCGGGTCCTCGAAGCGGACCTCGACGGTCTGCTCGGGCCGCCGCTCCTCGGTCTCGGCCAGGGCGGTCAGCACCCGCCGGTCGGGCCCGGTCAGCGGCGGCTGCAGCAGGCTGCGGGGCCACAGCCGCCGCGCCAGCACCACGTTGACCTCGGCGGCGTACAGCAGCAGCTGCGCGCTCAGGTACAGCCACGACAGCAGCACGATCACCAGGGCGAACACCCCGTAGACCAGGTTGGCGTGCTGCAGCTGCCGGCCGACGATCCAGGCGCCCAGCGCCTGCAGCGCGCTCCAGACGACCGCGCCGGCCGCCGCGCCCGGCAGCAGCCTCGGCCACGGCAGCCTGATCGCCGTCAGCAGCTGGAAGCCGACCGCCAGCAGCAGCAGGTTGAGCAGCACCGACCCGGCAAGCGGCAGCAGGTGGCCTGCCAGCCCGGCGGCGGCGCCGCCGAGCCCGGCCAGGAAGGTGGCCCCGACCACCGCGGCGGCCAGCAGCAGCAGCGTGGCCAGGCCGCGGGCCAGCCGCAGCCAGAGGTTCGGCCGGTCCTTGCGGGGCACGTTCCAGACCGCGTTCATGGCGTCCTGGGCGCTCTGGGTGATCCCCAGGCCGCCCCAAAGGGTGCCGAGCACGCCGACGACCAGCCCCACGCCGGAGCCCTGGATGGTCCGGATGCTGCCGCGCAGCTCCCGGCCGAACCCAGGGAACTGGCCGATGACGGTGTCGATGACCCGCTGCTGCAGCTCCTGGTTGCCCGCCAGCGCGTAGCCGAGCAGGGTGACGAACACCAGCAGCAGCGGGAACAGCGAGAAGATGCCGTAGTAGGCCAGCAGCGCGGCGTGCTTGCCCCCCTCGTCGTCGCCGTACTTCTTGACCACCCCGAACGGGAAGGCCAGCGGGGCGTGCCGCTGCTGGAACCCGTCGACGGCCCGCAGCAGGCGTTCGATCCGGTTCACGGGCGCCCCCCGGTCGGTCGGGCCTCAGCTCGGCGGCAGGCCGGCGTCGGCGCGGCGCCTGGCCCGGCGCGGCTCGATCACGAAGCGGGCGATGCCGGCGGCGGCGAAGTAGAACACCCACATGGGGATGGCCATGGCGAACAGGCTGATCGGGTCCTGGCTGGGGGTGACCACGGCGGCGACCACGATGATCACCGCCACCGCCGGCCGCCAGGCCCGCAGCATCGCCCGGGACGACAGCAGCCCGACCATCGACAGGAACACCAGCACCAGCGGGAACTCGAAGGTGAGCCCGAACGCCAGCCCCATGAACAGCACGAAGCGCAGGTACTTGTCGGCCTGGAAGAAGGTGGCGATGCCGCTGCCGCCCATGCCGACCAGGAAGCCGATCGCCTTGGGCAGGGTGAAGAAGGCGACCCACACCCCGCCGGCGAACAGCAGCGTGGTGGCCAGCGCGAACGGGATCGCGTAGCGCTTCTCGTTGGCTCTCAGGCCGGGGGTGATGAACCGCCAGATCTGGAAGGCGACGTACGGCATGGCCAGCAGCAGGCCGACGGTGAGCGAGACCCGCAGGCGGATGCCGAGCGGCTCCAGCGGCGACAGGGCGGCCAGCCGGCAGCCGCCGCCCTGGGTGCCGATGCGGGTGCTGGCCGGCAGCTGGCAGTAGGAGCGCAGCATGAAGTGGATGACCGGCTCGTACAGGAAGGCGAACGCGCCGAGGGTGGTGACGGTCAGCGCCACGCAGCTCTTGACCAGCCGCCCTCGCAGCTCGGCGATGTGCTCGAGGATCGACATCTCGCCCGTGGGGTTGGCCCGCGGGCGGCGCGTCAGGCGCATGGTCGGTCCGGGGCGCCGGCGCGGGCGCTAGCTGGCGCTCCCCCGCTCGCGCTCCTCGCCGGTCGGCTTGGCCTGGTCGCGCTTGTCGTCGCGCGAGCCCTCGGCGATGCCCTTCTTGAACTCCTTGATGCCGAGGCCGACGTTGCGGCCCATGGCGGGCAGGCGGCTCGCGCCGAACAGCACGACGATCACCACGATGACCCAGATCCACTCCGGCCCTGGCATTGCTCAGCTCCTTGTCGCGGCTCCGGCGCTCGGCCTTGAGTCTACGCCTGGCGTGGCGGCTTGGCGCCCCGCTGTTGCAGGCGGGCGGCGTGCTCGGCGGCCTCCTGGCCGCCGGCGGCCAGCTCCTCCAGCACCGGGGTGAGCTGCTCGCCGAGCCGTTGCACCGACTTGAGCAGCAGCTTCAGGTTGCCGACCAGGCGCACCACGGTGAACGCCACGACGTTCAGCACCAGCAGCCAGAACAGGCCGAGCAGGATGGCGACCAGGGTGGGCAGGGGGACCTCCCGGGGTTGGGCGGCCGCATCCTACCGCTCGCGGCTCGGCGGCGCCTCAGCGGCGCCTCAGGGGCGGCTGGCGGCCTCGAAGCGCGCCCACCAGTCGGGCGACTGCAGCTCTAGGTGCAGGTCGAGCAGGTCGTCCCAGGTGAAGGCGGGACCGTTCTTCGGCTCCAGCGCCTCCTCGGGCGGGTCCCACGGCTGGGCGGGGACCCCGCCGGAGGTGAGCAGCCGCACCACCCGCCGGTCGGCCGGCTTGGTGACGGTCTGCAGGCAGCCCGGGCAGACGAACGCGTAGAAGCTATGCCGCTCCTCCTGGTGGACGCGCAGCTCCACGTCGGCGGGGGTCAGCTCGATCTCGCCGCAGCCGGGGCAGGTGGCGCGGATCTTGGTCGGTGGGAGGCGCTCGTCGCTCATGCCGCTGCTATCGACCGGGCCCCCACGGCGCTTGAGCGGAACCGCGCCGAATGGTCCGATCGGGCTAGCCGTAGGCGGCCAGGGCGCGGCGGGTGGCGTCGGCGACCGCCTCGCGCAGCTCGGGCGGCGACACCGGCTCGGCGTCGGGCGCCAGCCGCAGCACCAGGTTGACCAGCCAGGACAGCTGGTGGGTGGCCAGCCGCACCCGCAGGCGGCCGTCCGGGCGGCGCCCGCTCGAGAGGATCGGGAAGTAGTCGGCGACCCACT
Organism: Actinomycetes bacterium; assembly: GCA_035640005.1. Lineage (GTDB taxonomy): Bacteria > Actinomycetota > CALGFH01 > CALGFH01 > CALGFH01 > DASQWY01. Next base: position 999 of record DASQWY010000572.1, on the reverse strand, counting down.
CGGCCTGGTGGCCGAGGTCCAGCTCGCACTCCAGCCCGCCGGCGAACCGTTCCAGCCACGGCGCCTCGCCGCCGGCCTCCGGGTCGAAGCCGGCCGGCCGTTCGAATGGCTCGTCGGTCTGCGCCACCGACACCACCCGGTCGATGCGGAACAGCCGCTCGCCGCCGGCCTTGTGGCAGAACCCCTGCAGGTACCAGTGCCCGGAGGCGGAGAACACCAGCCACGGGTCGACCTTGCGGGCGGTCAGCTCGCCCCGCGACCCCGAGTAGTACTCCAGCTCCACCCGGCGGCCGGCGGCGGTGGCCCTGGCCAGGGCGGCGCGGTGGGCGGTCTCGGCGGGGTCGCCGTCCAGGTCGACCGAGACCTTGCCGGCCAGCTCCTGCACCCGGTCGAGCTGGTCGGCGGGCAGCACCGCCTCCAGCTTGGCGAGGGCGCGGCTGAGCGCGCCCCGCTCGGCCATCTCCGGCAGCCGGACCAGCGCCCGGCCGGCCAGGTACAGGCCGGCCGCCTCCCGCCAGGTCAGCCGCGGGGCGCGCGCGAACCAGTCGGCGAAGCCGATGTGCACCTTGTCGCCGTCGACCCACGCCTCCATCAGGTCGCCCGGCCCGTACGGCGGCACCCCGGTCACGTACAGCAGCTCCAGGTCGGCGACCAGGGTCTCCCTGGTCATGCCGAACCGCTCGCAGACCTCGTCGGTGGTGGCCTCCGGGTGGTCGAGCACCCAGGGGACCAGCGCCAGCAGCCGCTGCAGCCGGCTGGCGGCGTTGGGGTCGGGGGTGCGCCGCGAGGCGGAGGAGCTCACCTACGACACCACCTCGAGCAGGGCGGCCAGCCGGCGGCGGGCCGCCTCGCGCAGCTCGGCCGGCTCCACGATCTCCGCCTGGTTGCCGGTCGCCCAGCCGAGCAGGCCGTCCCGGTCGCCGATCGGCACCCGCAGCTCGACGCGGCCGTCCGGGGCGGGCCGGCCGGTCCGCTCGCCGCCGCGCAGCTCGGCCAGGC
>DASQWY010000571.1:0-3201 GCA_035640005.1 Actinomycetes bacterium | reverse complement strand
TCGGCCAGCTCGGTCTGGGTCAGCCTGCCGGTGCGCAGGCCACCGCCGGGACCGGCGTGGGCCAGCAGCAGCAGCTGCCGCGCCACCCGCCCTTCCAGGTCGAGGAAGACCAGGTCGGTGAGCTGGCGGGTGGTGCGCCGGACCATCCGGCCGAGGGTGCGCAACAGCGCGTCCAGCACGTCGGCGCGCGACTGCAGCAGCCGCAGCAGCTCCTCCCGCGGGATCGGCAGCAGCAGGCTGTCCTCGATGGCCTCGGCCGTGGCCGTGCGCTCGCCGCCGTCCAGCAGGGCGATCTCCCCGAAGACGGCCGGTGGCCGGTGGCGGACCAGCTCGATCACGCGGCCGTCCTGGGAGCGGAAGAAGATGCGCACCGCCCCCTGGGCGAGCAGGTACATCCGGTCGGACCGTTCCCCCTGGACGAACACGGTGGCGCCCCTGGGCACGTGCCGGTCCTGGGTTCCGACGCGGGCGGCCAGCTCCTGCAGCAGCGGCTGGTCGAGCGAGCCGAACAGCTCCACGTCGCCGAGGGCGCGGACCACCGAGGCCGTGTCCATCGCAGCACCGACCTCCCCTCAGCCCAGCGCGGTGTCCCCGGGGGTGAAGGAGCCGCGCCAGATGGCGCCCGACCGGTCGGGGACCCCCAGCTCTTTTCCATTGACGGTCAAGCGGACCGCGCTGGGGGCACCGAGGATCAGGTCGATCGTCCGCTTGGCCCTGAAGCTGCGGCGCTCGCTGGCGCCGGGGGTGCCCTCGAACTGGATGCGGCCGTCGGCGGTCACCCGCGTCCACGACGGCGCGGTGTAGCGCAGCACCACGGTCACGCCGCTGGGCACCTGGGCGGTGGTCGGGGGCGGCGCCGTGGTGCTCGGCGGCGCGGCAGGGGCCGACGTCGGCGGCTGCACGAACGGCGGGGCGGTCTCGGTCCCGTCGGAGGCCGGCCGCAGCAGCGACCACAGCGAGACCACCAGGATGATGGCGACGCAGACGATCGCCACCAGCAGCCAGTTGGGGCCGCGCCGGCGGCTCTGGAGCCCGCCGATCGCCCGCGGGGCGTGCTCGAACAGGGGCACGTCGGGCCGTTCCTGGGCGCGGTAGGCCTCCAGCAGCGGCGCCGGGTCGAGCCCGAGCCAGCTGGCGTAGGAGCGGAGGAAGCCCTTGGCGTAGACGTTGCCGCCGAGCGCCTCGAAACGGTCCTGTTCGAGGGCCTCGAGGTAGCTGGCCTTGATGCGGGTGGCGGTCGAGGCCTCCTCGATCGTGCGGCCCTGGGTCTCCCGAGCCGACCGCAGCGCCTCTCCGATGGTGCTCAGCCGGGACACCTCCGCGGACTGCGATCGCGGGCAAGTGGGAACGACGATGACCGGAGAGAGCGGATTGTAGTAAGACGCATTGGGTCGGGCAACGGTTCCGCTACTCGCCGGCCAGCTCGCCGTAGCTGGCCTCGCGGCCGCGCAGCTCCTCCAGCTCCTCGACCGTCATCAGCACGTCGCGCGGCTTGGACCCCTCCGACGGTCCGACCACGCCCCGCTCCTCGAGCTGGTCCATGATGCGGCGGGCCCGCGAGAAGCCGACCTTCATCTTCGACTGGAGCATGGAGGTCGATCCCAGGCCGGAGCGGACGATGATCTCCATCGCCTGGGTGAGCAGGGGATCCTCGTCGCCGTCGTCGTCCTCGCTGGCGGCGCGGCCCTCGGCGACCACCCCCGGCTGGTAGGCCGCCTGCTGCTGCGCCTTGCAGTAGGCGACCACCGCCTCCACCTCCTTCTCGGTGATGAAGGCGCCCTGCACCCGGCGCGGCTTGGAGGTGCCGCCGGGCAGGAACAGCATGTCGCCGTGGCCGACCAGCTTGTCGGCGCCGCCGGCGTCCAGGATCACCCGGGAGTCCTGGCCGCTGGCGACCATGAACGCGATCCGGCTGGGGATGTTGGCCTTGATCAGGCCGGTGACCACGTCCACCGACGGCCGCTGGGTCGCCACCACCAGGTGGATGCCGACCGCCCTGGCCATCTGGGCGATCCGGCAGATGGCGTCCTCCACGTCGCGGGGGGCGACCATCATCAGGTCGGACAGCTCGTCGATCACCACCACGATGTAGGGCAGCGTCGGCCGGGTCCGGTCCCCGTCGGGGCGGCCGTCGTCGTCCACGGTCGCCGACGGCAGCGGCGGCAGGGTGCCCTCGGTGGCCGCCTGGTTGTAGGCGGCGATGTTGCGGACCCCGGCCAGGGCGAGGGTCTCCAGCCGCAGTTCCATCTCGCGAACCGCCCAGGCGAGCGCCTCGCTGGCCCGCTTGGGGTGGGTGACGACCGGGGTGATCAGGTGCGGCACGTGCTCGTAGTGGGTCAGCTCGACCCGCTTGGGGTCGATCAGGATGAGCCGCACCCGCTCGGGCGGGTTGCGCATCAGCAGGCTGGTCACCAGCACGTTCAGGCATACCGACTTGCCCGAGCCGGTGGAGCCGGCGATCAGCACGTGCGGCATGTCGACCAGGTTGGCGAGCACCGGCTCGCCGCCGATGTCCTTGCCGAGCGCGACGGTGAGCGGATGCAGCGCCGGGTCGGCGCTCTCCTCGCCGATGCGCCCGAGGATGTCGCCGAGGGTGACCAGCTCCCGGTCGCGGTTGGGGACCTCGATGCCGATCGCCGACTTGCCGGGGATCGGCGCGATGATGCGCACGTCCGGGGAGGCCAGCGCGTAGGCGATGTCGTGCGACAGGCCGATCACCCTGGCCACCTTGACGGCGGGGCCGAGCTCCACCTCGTAGCGGGTGACGGTCGGGCCGCGGGTGTAGCGGGCCACGTGCGCGTCGACCTCGAACTGGTCGAGGGTGTTCTCCAGCACCCGCGCGGTCTCGTCCAGCCGGCGGCTGTCGACCGGCCGGGCGTGGCTGCGGCGCAGCAGCGACTCCGGCGGGTTGGTGTAGGCCCCGCCCGACCGTGCCTGCACGGTCATGGCCAGCTGCACGGCCTCGCCGGCGCCGGGCGCGTCCGCCGGGGTCGGCGGCCTGGGGGCGGGCGCCGCCGCGGGCGCCTCGGCTGCGGTCTCGGCGGTGTCCGCGTCGCCGTCGGCCTCCGGCTCCGCCCGGCGGCGCCGGCCGCGGCGGGCGGGCGGCTGCGGCTCGTCGGTCGGGACGGCCGGCCGGGCGGCTGGCGGCGAGGCGGCGGTGGTGGCGGTGGCGGCCGCGGCCGCCTCGGCGGCGGGTTCGGG
>DASQWY010000570.1:0-6682 GCA_035640005.1 Actinomycetes bacterium | reverse complement strand
GGGTGAGGCCCGCCGGTGACGGCACCGAGCAGGCGAGGCCCGATGCGGGCGCGGTAGTTGGGGGGGTTCGGGGGGGAGCGGGCTCCCCCCCGAATGAACCGAGCTAGTGCGTGTGTATCCAGCGAAGCAGCCCGGCGGCGTTGCTGCGGTAGTTATTCAGCAGCTCGAACCGGTCGGGGTCGCCCTGCTCGTAGCCCTCCTCCGGCTCGAACCGGTCGCGGAGGGCGGCGGCGATCTGCTCGACCTCGACGCCGTCGCCGTGGGCGCGGGCGGCGGCCTCGGCCGTCTCGCACCAGCGCAGCAGCCTCTCCTCGGCCTCGGCCAGGCGCTCGGCCGGCGGGCCGACCGGGCCGAAGTGGGTCAGGACCAGGTGCCTGGGGGACCGCTCCGCGAACCGGCGCAGGCTCCCAACGGCCAGGTCGCGGTCGAAGTCGGGCGGCGGGGTGGCCGGGCGCAGCACCCCGACCGACGGCAGCACCACCCCCACCGCGTCCCCGGTGAACAGCGCGCCGAGGTCGGGCTCGAACACGGCCAGGTGGTGCTTGGCGTGCCCGGGCGCGTGCAGCAGCTCCAGCCTGGCGCCGCCCAGGTCGATGACCTCGCCGTCCTCGGCGGCGTGGATGCGGCCGGCCTCCACCGGGGTGATGCCACCGTACACGGTGGCCATCTGCTGCGGGCCGTACACCCGCGCGGAGCTGGCCAGCAGCCGCTCGGGGTCGACCAGGTGCCTGGCGCCGACCGGGTGCACCACCACGGTGGCGTTCGGGAAGGTGCGGACCAGGTCGCCGACGCCGCCGGCGTGGTCCAGGTGGATGTGGCTGAGCACGATCCAGGCGAGGTCGCCGGGGCCGACGCCGGCCGCCGCCAGCCCGCGGGCGACCACGCCGGCGACCAGGGCAGGGCCGGTCTCCACCAGGGCGGGCCGCTCGCCGCGGACCAGGTAGCCGGCGGTCACCTCCGGCAGGCCGCCCATCTGGGTGTCGATCCCGACCACGCCCGCAGGCAGGTCGTCCAGCACGCTCATGAGGGGCCTCCCGCTTCCGGTTGGTGGGGGGCGAACGCAGCCGGGTCCAGCGGGCGCAGCACCAGGCCGTCGCGGGGTTTGGGGTAGAAGTAGGTCGTCTTCTGCGGCAGCGTGCCGCCGGCCTCGGCGACCGCGGCCACCGCCGGGAACGGTGCCGGCCGGACCAGCAGCAGGCTGGCATGGGTTCCCAGGTCGACCCGGCGGACCGCCTCGGCCAGGTCGCTCTCGTAGGCCACCGCGTGCTCGAAGTCGGCGACCCCGAGGCGGCCGGCGAGGACCGGGCCGTGCAGCACCTCGACGTCCAGCGGCGGCCGGCCGAGCCGGGTCTCGGCAGCCAGGCCGGCCGGGTCGCGCGCCACGAGCAGCGCGCTCTCCCCGCCGCCGTACAGGCCGAAGCCGAGCTGCTCGGCCGGCAGCCGCCGCAGCGCCTCCTCGGCGTCGGCCGGCCCGGCGGCCGGGCGCACCTCGAAGTCCCCGGCCAGCGTGGCCAGCACCGCCGCCGCCGGCAGGTCGGCCAGCAGCCGGTGGATGGCCTCCACCGACGGCCCGTGCTGGTCGTGGTCGACCAGGAACATCAGCAGCTGGTCCCAGGGCCCGTGGCGGCCGCCGCTGGCCGCGCGCATGGCCGCCTGGTAGGCCAGGGAGGTGCGGTAGCGGTGGTGGCCGTCGGCGATCAGCACCCGCTGGCCGGCCAGCAGCGCCCGCCACGCGGCCACCCGCTCCGGGTCGGCGACCGGCCACAGGCGGTGGACCACGCCGGTCTCGTCGGCGGCGTCGATGGCCGGCGGCTCGGCGGTCACCTCGTCGAGCACGGCCGCGGCGCGGCCGCCGCCGGCGTAGACGCCGAACACCGGCGACAGGTTGACCCCGGTCGCCTCCAGCAGCCGCAACCGGTCGGCGACCGGGGCGGCCATGGTCCGCTCGTGGGGCAGCACCCAGGTCGCGGTCGCGTCCAGGTCGACGCTGGCCAGCACGCCGCGCTGCACCCGCCTGCGGCCGCGCAGCGTGTACCGCTCCTCGTACAGGTACAGGGCGGGCGCCGGGTCCAGCAGCAGCGCGCCCTCGTCGTGCCAGGCGACCAGCAGCTTGGCGACCTGCTGGTAGTCGGCGGCCTCGCCGTCCCCGCCGCGGGCCAGGATCAGCCGCACCATGTTGTAGGGGCTCATCGCCTCGTAGGCGTCGCGCGCCTCGGGCGAGATGACGTCGTAGGGGGGCGCGATCACCAGCGCGGGGTCGCCCACGACGGCAGGATCGAAGCGGAGGCCTTGGAAGGGGCCGGCGGCTACCATGGAGCCGCCGGGGTCGGATGGTTGCTCATGGGCCGTTTGTAGCAAGGGCGGCCGTCCACCGCCAGCCGGCGGCGCCAGGCCGGGCGGGTTGGACCCGGTTTCCTGCGGAGGTGCGCGATCGAGACCGACGCCTACGAGCTGTTCCGCCGCGGCAGCGAGCTGCTGGCGGGCCGCCACGCCCACCAGGCGGTGATCGCCCTGGAACGCGCGCGCGACGCCGCGCCCGAGCACGCCTCGGTGCGGGAGGCGCTGGCCCGTGCCTACTACGGCGCCGGCCGGCCGGCGGACGCCGGCGCCGAGTTCGCCAAGGCGCTGGAGATCGACCCGACCAACGACTACGCGCACTTCGGCCTGGCGCTGTGCCTGGCCCGCGGCGGCGAGCGGGCGCTGGCCGTCGGGCACCTGCGGCTGGCGCTGGCGATGCGCCCCGGGGTGGACGCCTACCGCCAGGCGCTGCAGCGCCTGGCCGGCGATCCCGGTCCCGGTCCCGGGGCACCCGACGGTGGCTGAGCCGGCACCGCTGGCCGCAGGCTACGGTGCGGTCGTGCTCGACCTGGACGGGGTCGTCTACCTCGGTGAGGAGGTGGTCCCGGCGGCGCCGCAGGCGCTGAAGGCCGTGCGCGGCCTGGGCGTGCGGGTCGGCTTCGTCACCAACAACTCCTGGCGGCCGCCGGCGGCGGTGGCCGGCAAGCTCGACCGGCTCGGCGTGGAGGCGGCCACCGGCGAGGTGCTCACCTCCGCCCAGGCGGCGGTCCGGATGCTCGGCGGGCCCGAAGCCCTGCGGGGCACGCCGGTGCTGGTGGTCGGCGGCGAGGGGCTGCGGGAGGCGCTCGCCGGGGCCGGCGCCCGCCTGCTCGACCCGGCCGACTGGCGGCGGGCGGCGGTGGTGGCGGTCGGCGTCGACCTGGAGCTCACCTACGACAAGGCGCGCGCGGCGGCGCTGGCGATCCGCGCCGGCGCGCGCTTCGTCGGCAGCAACCCGGACACGACCTTCCCGACCCCGGAGGGCCTGTGGCCGGGGGCCGGCGCGATGCTCGCCCTGCTGCAGACCGCCACCGGGGTGCCGCCCGAGGTGGCCGGCAAGCCGGAGGCGCCGCTGTTCGAGGCGGCCGCGGCCGCGCTCGGCGACGGCCCCTACCTGATGGTCGGCGACCGCGGCGACACCGACCTGGCCGGCGCCGGACGGCTCGGCTGGGCGACCGCCCTGGTCCTGTCCGGCGTCACCCGCCCCGGCGGGTTGCTGGACGTGCCGGTCGTCCCCGACCACCTGCTGGCCGACGTCGGCGGCCTGCTCGACCCGCCCGGCCCGGCCGTGCGGCCGCCCGCGGACGACGGCGAGCGGGACGCCGCCGCCGGGCTGCTCGGCGCCGCCGCGGACGGGCTGCTGGTCGCGGCCGTCGGGCGGCGGGTGGTGGGCGCGGCCGGCTGGCGGGCGGACGGGACCGCCGGCCGGCTGCTCGGGCCGGTGGTGGAGCCCGGCTGGCGCGGGCGGCTGGTCGGCAGCCGGCTCGCGCTGGCCGCCGCGGTGGCGCTGCGGGCGGCCGGCGCCAGGCGGATCACCGCCCAGGCCGGCGACGCCGGCGGCTTCCTGGCCCGGCTCGGCTTCCACGGCGACGCCGAACCCACCCGCGACCTGCCCGCCGGCCGCGCTCAGCGATAGCGGTAGTCCCAGGCGGTGGTCGGCGGCGGCCGGCGCGCGCGCAATCCGCCCAGCACGATCACCAGGACGATGCCAGCGATAAAGCCGATCACGTGGGCGGCGTAGGCGACCCCGGCGCCCTGGGCGGTGCCGGCGCCCTGGAAGTAGATCCACTGCAGCACGAACCAGGAGCCGAGCACCACCCAGGCGGGCAGCCAGATCGGCAGGAACAGCAGGAACGGCATCAGGCTGGTGACCCGCGCTCGCGGGAACAGGATCAGGTAGGCGCCGAGCACCCCGGCGATCGCCCCCGACGCGCCCACCAGGGTCTCGGTGCTGCTCGGGTCGAGCAGGGCGAACCCGTAGGTCGCCAGGTAGCCGCACACCAGGTAGAAGAACAGGTAGCGCAGCCTGCCCAGGCGGTCCTCCACGTTGTTGCCGAACACGAACAGGAACAGCATGTTGCCGAGCAGGTGCAGCCAGCTGCCGTGCAGGAACATGGCCGACAGCACCGACAGGAACGGGAACTTGGTGTAGCCGGGCCGCACCGCCCGGCAGTGCCGCGGGTCGGTCGGCGGGCCTGCCGTCACCGGCAGCTGGTCGTTGGAGGTCAGCTCCTTGGGGATGGCCGCGTACTGCTGGAAGAACGCCAGCTGCCGGCACAGGCCCGCCGGGGTGTTCTCGTTGCCTGACGGCGACAGGGACGCGACCGGCTCCAGCAGGAACACCACCACGTTGGCGGCGATCAGCAGCCAGGTGACCACCCCCGGCCGGCGGGTCGGGTTGTCGTCGTGGATCGGGATCAGCCCGAGCATCGGCTCACAGCAGGGTCCGCAGTCGCAGCAGGTCCATGATGCTGGCGTCCACCCGCACCCGCCCGGAGGTGAACGCCGACAGGAACGAGGTGCGCCCCTCGACCAGGTCGACCAGGTCGTCGGAGCCGATCCGCAGGGTGACGTCGGCGCCGGCGCCGTCGGGCGGGGTGCTGGTCGGCTGGGACACCCGGCCGTCCTCGACCACCGAGTACCAGGCGGTGTCCAGGTCGGTGACCAGGCAACGCAGCACCCGCCGGCTGGGGATCGCCGAGCGGACGCTGTCCTGGTTGCCGTCCAGGCGGGCCATCAGCCGCTGCAGCTGACGTTCCACCTCGGCCTTGGTCGCCAACCTCGCCCCTTCCGCCCGGCGGCCGCATTGTGCGTTGTGCGCAATAGCAGTACCACACCAGCCGACCACGCACCCGTCCTCGTTGACCGGCTGGAGGCCCGCTGCCAGAATCGCGGCCATCGCGATGACGTGCCCGGAGCGGCTGCGCTCCACCAGGAGGTGGCGAGGTGGCGAGCGGCAGGGAGCAGTACCTGCAGGCCCTGGCCAGCCTGACCGACATGACCCGGACCCAGGCCGAGCGGATCGCCAGCAGGCTGGTCAAGCAGGGCGAGGTGCAGTCGGGGCAGGTCGGCCGGGTCGCCGAGGACCTGGTCCGCCGGACCCGCAAGAACCGCGAGACCCTCAGCCGCATCGTCCAGCGCGAGGTCAAGCGCCAGCTCGGCATGCTCGGCATCGCCACCAGGGACGAGGTCGCCCGGCTGCAGCAGCGGGTCCGCGCCCTGGAGCAGGCCGCCGAGCGCTCCTCCAGCCGCCCGGCGGCCGCGGCCAGCACCCGCTCGCGCGCGACGGGCTCGCGCGCGAGCGGCTCGCGGGCGGCGTCCAGCCGGCAGTCGGGCACCGGCACCCGCTCCACCAGGGCCAGGAGCCCGCGGCCGCGGGCCGGCGGCGGCTCGTCGTCGGCCGGCGGCGGCAGCGGCGGCTGAGGCGCCCGCCGCCGCTCCTATACTGGCCGGGTCCGGAGGCCGCATCCGAGGAGGTGCCGTGAGCGCGCCGTTGCCGTTCGACGAGCCCGGCGGGCTGGCCGAGCGGGTCGAGGCCGCCCTGGACGGGCTGGAGGCGGCGGGGCCGGTCCCGCCCGCCGCCCCCGACGCCTTCGAGGCGGCCAACGCCGCCATCCTGGCCGAGCTGGAACGGCTCGAGGAGCTGTAGGAGCGGCTGGTGGCCGGCAGGGTGCGGCTCGACCGCGAGCTGGTCCGGCGCGGGCTGGCGCCGAGCCGGGAGGCGGCCAGCGCCGCGGTGCTGGCCGGCCAGGTGCTAGTGCGCGGGTCGGTGGCGGCCAAGCCGTCCGCCATGGTCTCCCCGGCCGACCCGCTGGCGGTCACCGGGCCCGCGCGGCGCTGGGCGAGCCGCGGCGGCGACAAGCTCGACCCGGCCCTGGAACGGCTGGGCGTGGCCGTGGCCGGCCGCCGCTGCCTGGACGCCGGCGCCTCCACCGGCGGCTTCACCGACGTGCTGCTGGACCGGGGCGCCGCCGAGGTGGTCGCCGTGGACGTCGGCTACGGCCAGCTGGACCTGCGGCTCCGCGGCGACCCGCGGGTGCGCGTCCTGGACCGCACCAACGTCCGCGCGCTGGACGACGAGCTGGTCGGCGGGCCGGTCGACCTGGCCGTCGCCGACCTGTCGTTCATCTCCCTCACCCTGGTGGTGCCGGTCCTGGCGGCCGTCACGCGGCCGGACGGCGAACTGCTGCCGCTGGTCAAGCCGCAGTTCGAGGCCGGCAGGCGGGCCGTCGGCCGGGGCGGGGTGGTGCGCGAGGAGGCGGCCCGCGCGGCGGCGGTGCGGGCGGTCGCCGCCGCGGCCGCCGGCGCCGGGTTCGGGGTTGCCGGGCTGTGCCCCTCGCCGCTG